>SIAT01000064.1 GCA_009691645.1 Pedosphaera sp.
TTCAGGCCACGACCGCCGCGGCCTTTGAAGGTGAGCTCGGCGATGCCGGACTTGTCGAGTTCGCCGAGGCCGAGTTTCACCATCTTGGTGAACTGCTTGGTGGCGGCGGCGGCGAGTGGAAGGTCGAGCTTCTGCTCTTTGGCAAGGCTGAGGGCGATGCCGGAATCTTTCGCGGCGTGCGACGCGGAGAAGAAACAGGAGTGATCGCGGTTGAGCATGTCGTCGCCATCGGTGACGAGCACGCGGCTGTTCGCGCCGGTCTGGCTGAAGATTTCCGTGAGCACCTTGAGATCGAGCTTGAGGGCGGCGCCGAGGCCGAGGCCTTCGGCGAGGCCGGCGGTGTTGATGTTCATCACCATGTTGACGAGCGCCTTGACCTGCGCGGCCGTGCCGGCCTTGCCGATGTAACGGAGCAGTTTGCCCTCGTCGCTGAGCTTGGTGAGGATGGAACGCACTTTGTCGAAGGCGGCTTTCTCGCCGCCGACCATCAGATAAAGCGTGCCCGCGCGGGCCTGATTGATGCTCGACGCCATGCAGGCTTCGAGGCTCGCGGCCTTGGCTTTCTTGGCGAGTTTCTCGACTTCGACGTGGACCTTGGGCGAGACGGTGGCGCAGTTGATGAAGACGCGGCCGGAGGCGTGCTGGAGGAGATTATCCTTTTTGCCGGCGTAGATGGCGTGCATCGCCTTGTCGTCGGTGACGACGGTGATGACGACATCGGAGACCTGCGTGACGCGCGCGAGTGTGCCGGCGGCTTCGCAGCCGATTTCCTTGGCGAGATCGAGTGCGGCCTGCGCGCGGACGTCATAGACCGCGCTGACGGTGTAACCGCATTCCTTGAGCCGGCGCGCCATGTTCGCGCCCATCCGGCCGACACCGACGAGACCTATTTTTTCTGACATAACGGGTAGTGGGTTGCTGTTGGTTTCTGAATTCGCGAGGAGTTTTAGGGAAAAGAGTGGCTGTGCGCGAGCGCTTTTTCAGTTGGCCGCGGGGACGGCTTCAGTCGCTGAAACCCGCGCTCTCAACTCGATCGTGGGGCAGGGAACATCTTGCGAGGCGACGGTGATGGCGATGTGCGTGGCGTTCGTCTTCTGCAGAACGCCGCTCACGGCGCGGAGGGCCAGCTCGGGGCGGTTGCAGTCGCGGCTGAGGTGGCCGAGGAAGACGTGGTGGAGATGGTCCGAGGCGACTTGCTCGATGACGGCGGCGCCGGCTTCGTTCGAGAGATGGCCGTGGCGGCCGAGGATGCGCTGCTTGAGGCTCCACGGCCGGCGGGTGTCGTCCTGCAGCAGCTTCACATCGTGATTCGTTTCGAGCACGAGGACGTTCGCGGGGCGGACACGCTCGATGGTGAGGCGCGTGGCGTGGCCGAGATCGGTGAGGAAGCCGAGATTTCCATCGCTGGTGCGGAGGAGAAAACCGACGGGATCCATGGCATCGTGCGGGATGGCGAAAGTTTCAATGCCGACGTCGTTCACTTCGAAGCTCGCGCCGGTGGTGAAGATGCGAAAATCGAACTTGGTCGCGGTGGTTTCCTCGATGGCCTCGGCGGTGAGGCGATTGCAATAGATGGGAACGTGCAGCTTGGCAGCGAGAGCGACGAGCCCGGTGATGTGGTCGGAATGTTCGTGGGTGATTAAGATGCCGTGCAAACCTTCGGGGGCGCGGCCGAGGGTGGCGAGGCGCTGGCGTGTCTGGCGTCCACTCAGGCCGGCATCGATCAGCAGGCGCGTCTCGCCGGCTTCGAGATAGGCGCAGTTGCCGCTCGAGCCGCTGCCCAGAATTGTGAAGCGCACCGACACGCGGGGGACGTTAAGGAGGGATGGTCGCAGCGGCAACTGGTTTTTGATTCGCGCGCGGGCGCGAAGGCGCTTTTCGGGAGTGAAAAGAGCTTGAAGCATTTTTAATGCCTACTTCTGCTTGGAGTCTGGCACTAAAAAGATTACGGTGCCACGGCTAACTACCAGACACGATGGCCCAGCAAGGATTACACATCAGCCAGCGGATGGGGCAACAGCAAGTGCTGTCGCCGCAAATGCAGCAATCGCTCCAGATGCTGCAGGCGCCGATCCTGGAATTGAAGGCGATCATCGAACAGGAGCTGCAGCAGAACCCGGTGCTCGAGGAGGTCGCGGAGATGACCGCCGAAGAGAAGCCCGCCGATCGTGAGGCTGCCGAGAAGGCGGATCTCGCCGAGCCGCCGGCGGATGTGCAGGTGAACCCGATGGAGGAGAAACGGGACGAGCCGGTGGATGATTTTCAGGCCGAGTTCGAGAAGCTCGCGCAGATTGATCAGGAATGGCGTGACCAGCTTTCGTCCGGTCAATCGGTCCAGCGCGCGAACATGGATGATGAGGAACGCCGGCAGTTCATGTTCGATTCGCTCACGACGGGGCCGTCGTTGAACGAGCATTTACTTGAGCAGATGCGGCAGTCGGATTTGACGCCCGCGCAGCAGTCCGTGGCCGAGAGCATCGTGGGCAACATGGACGAGCACGGTTATCTCAAGGCCACGTTTGAGGAGATCGCCCACGCTGCGCAACAGCCGGTCGAGGCGGTCGCGCCGGTGTTGAAGAGTATCCAAAGTTTTCATCCAGCCGGTGTCGGTGCGCGGGATTTGCAGGAGTGCCTCAAACTTCAACTCGAGCGTGCGGATAAACAGGGATCGATCGAGTATCAGATTGTCGTCGATTACATGGAGGCGCTCGGGCGCCGGCGGTTCCCTGAGATCGCGCGCGGTCTCGGTGTGGAGGTGGATGAGGTGCAGGACGCTGTTGAGGAGATCGGTAAACTTGATCCGCGCCCAGGCCGCGCTTTCGCTGCGGAGAACCAGCAGTACGTGGTCGCAGAAATCGTCGTGCGGCCCAGCGAGGGCGGTTTCTCGGTGACTTCAAACAACGATCAGGTTCCGCACCTGCGCATCAGCAATACCTACAAAGACCTGATGACGCAGGCGCAAAGCTCGGCAGAGGTGCGTGAATACATCCGCGGCAAGATCCGCGACGGCAAGTTCCTCATCAAAAGCCTGCATCAACGGCAGGAAACGATTTTGAACATCGCCAAGGAGATTGTCCGCCGTCAGCACGATTTTTTTGCCAAGGGCAAGACGCACATGAAGCCGCTCACCATGGCGCAGGTGGCCGAGGTGGTTGGCGTACACGAGACGACTGTGAGCCGTGCTGTTTCGGGCAAGTACATGGATACGCTGGATGGCGTGGTCGAGATGCGCTACTTCTTCACCGCTGGGATCAAGACCGCCAGCGGGCAGGACATGTCCAATGCCAGCGTGAAGGAGATGCTCGCCGAGCTCGTGAAGAAGGAGAATCCCGCCACTCCGCTCTCCGACGAGGCGCTTGTGAAGGTTCTCACCGAGAAGGGCGTCGTCATCGCCCGCCGCACCGTGGCCAAGTACCGCGGCGAATTGAACATCCTGCCTTCCAATATGCGGAAGGTCTACTGAGCCGCGCTACTTCTTCCGCTTCAGCGCCGCCTTCGTCTCCGTCTGCAACACTTCCAGTTCCAGTTGCAGCTCGCGTTTGTCCTTCGACTCCATCCGGTCGATGAAGAGAATGCCGTTGAGATGATCCACCTCGTGCTGCACCGCGCGCGCGAACAGGCCGCCGCAGCGGAATGAGATGCGCTCACCCTTCGTATTCGTGCAGGTCACATGCACCTGTTCGGGGCGTGTGATCTCCGAAAAGATTTCCGGAAAACTCAGACAACCCTCGCCGCCCGCCACCGGTTCGGCGGCCGGTTTCACCTCGGGATTGATCAACACCAACGGCATCAGCGTCGCCGGGTCGGCCGGCTTGCCATCGAGCCAGAGCGTCGAGGGTCGGTCGGTGGCACGCACGTCGATCACCGCCAGTTGCAGCGCCTGCCCCACCTGCTGCGCGGCGAGGCCCACGCCGTGGTAGTCCTCCATCGTCAACAACATTTCGCCGATGAACTTTTTGATTTCGGGCGTGATCTTCTCGATGCGCGCCCCTTTTTGGCGCAACGCCGGATGACCGTATTTGACAACTTCGAGGGACATGGTTTGTAAGAAAAGTTAAGGTGCGACTCCCCACGAATCAATGTGCCGAGGCGTGAGGTTCGATGAACGTTTGCTCAATCCGCGTTCACTCCGAGAAGTTCCAGAATCCGTTCCAACTCTTCATCGCTGAAGAAGCGGATGTCGAGCGAGCCTTTGCCGGCGCGGTAACGGAGCGTCACCTTCGTGCTGAGCCGCTGCTTGAGTTTATTCTCGAGATCGGTCACATGGATATCTTTCGGCGCAGCGATAGATTTTCCGTTCGCAGTGCCGCCGCCGATTTTCGGCTGCTGCAATCGTGCGACGAGATCTTCCGTCTGCCGCACGCTGAGTGAATCCTTCAGCACATTCTCCGCGGCGAGCTTTTGTTCGGCGGCCGTGGCGAGGCCGAGAATCACTTTCGCGTGGCCGACGGAAAGGCGGCCATCACGCAACATGGCCTGCAACTCGGGAGCGAGCTTGAGCAGGCGCAGCGCGTTGGCGACGACCGTGCGGCTTTTGCCAACCTTCTGCGCCACCTGTTCCTGCGTGAGATGAAAGGCTTCGATGAGCTGCCCGTAGCCGAGCGCTTCCTCGATCGGATTCAGATTTTCGCGCTGGAGATTTTCGATGAGCGCCAGCTCCATCACCACGCGATCGTCAGCCTCGCGCACGATCACCGGCACCTCCGTCAATCCGGCCAACTGCGCCGCGCGCCAGCGACGTTCGCCAGCGATGATCTCGAAATGTTCCTTGCGCGCGCGCACGACGAGCGGCTGCAGGATGCCCTGTTCCTTGATCGAGTTGGCCAACTCTTGGAGCGCTTCGGGCGCGAAATCTTTGCGCGGCTGGAAGGGGCAGGGACAGACCCGGGCGAGCGTCACGCGGCGAACTTCCTCGCCCATGGCCGGCGCGTGATGGGTGGCGAATGGCGAGGCTGACACGGATGTCGCCGCGGCTCCCAGCAACGCGCCCAAACCGCGGCCTAAAGCTGGTTTCAGCATGATCAAAAGAGTGGGCAAGCACGCTGGGATTGTCGAGCGGTGAATCGCTTCACTCGACACCTTCCGTCGTGAGCCGTTATTATTGCGGTGTGAGTAAGAAGAGTGCGAAGATTGCCGGTCTGATCGATGGCCTGCGCGGCCACGGGTTCGACGCGCACTACCTCGGCTACTTCGAGTGTTTCCACCGCCAGCTTTACTATGAGTCCCACGACGTGCTCGAGGAGCTTTGGCTCGCGGACAAGCACGGGCCGAACGGCGATTTCTACAAGGGACTCATCCAACTCGCCGGTGCCTTTGTGCATTTGCAAAAACACCTCTCGCCTGAATATCGCAAACGAATGCACCGCTTGCGCCCGGCCGCTGCGCTCTTCCGTCTCGCGCAGGCGAATCTATCGAAATACTCCGCGCGACATGAGCAACTCGACGTGGCCGCGACACTCGCGCTGATTGAGGACTGGCTGAATCGGTTGGGAGCGGGAAAGTACGAAGTGAACCCGTTCAACGAAGCTGCCGCGCCCAAACTTCAACTCTTCGGGAGTGAGGCAACCTGACGACTGGTGCGGCTTCGGTGCGGTCGGTGTTCATCCCAAGCCAAAAGCTTGCACGTCCTTCGGTTGCAGGTATCATGTCAACTGTGCCTCTGGAGCGGGTTGACGAGGGTGTTCCGAAGGTGCCAGCAACGACGGAAGCCATGAACTACGCCGACATCCAGTGCCTTTTCAACCAGCCGTTCTTCGAGTTGCTCAAGCAATCGCGCGCGGTGCATGAGGCCCACTGGCCGGAGCGCGAGGTGCAGCTCTGCACGCTGCTCTCGATCAAGACGGGCGGCTGCAGCGAGGATTGCGGCTACTGCGCCCAGAGCGCGCGTTACAGCACGGGTTTGGCGGCGGAGAAATTACTGGCGAAAGAGACGGTGATGGAGAAGGCCCGCGAAGCGAAGGCGAATGGATCCACCCGCTTCTGCATGGGCGCGGCGTGGAAAGGGGTGCGCGAAGGCACGGAGAAATTTGACCAAGTGCTCGACATCGTGCGCGACGTCTCGACGCTCGGGATGGAGGTCTGCGTGACGCTCGGCGAACTCGGGAGCGGGGAAGCGGTGAAGCTCAAGCAGGCGGGCGTGACGGCTTACAACCACAACATCGACACGTCGCCGGAGCATTATCCGAACGTCGTCACCACGCACACGTTCGACGATCGGCTGCGGACGATCCGCCACGCGCAGGACGCGGGCATGAGCGTCTGCTGCGGCGGCATTCTTGGGCTGGGCGAAGGCGCGGAGGATCGTTTGAAGATGGTGGAGGTGTTGAGCAATTTCAATCCGCAGCCCGAGAGCGTGCCGATCAACATGCTCATGCCGATTAAGGGGACGCCGATGGAAGAAAACGCGCCGGTGGACGTTTTCGATCTCGTGCGTTTGATCGCCATCGCGCGTATCGCGATGCCGAAGACGAAGGTGCGTCTCAGCGCGGGTCGCTATTCACTGAGCCGCGAGGCGCAGGCGCTCTGCTACTACGCAGGCGCGAACTCGATTTTCTACGGTGAGAAGCTGCTCACGACCGTGAACCCGCGTGCGAACGAGGACCTCGCGTTGCTGCGCGAGCTCGGCCTCGTTCCGCAGTCGCCGAACCCAGCGCAGGCGGCTCCCATGGCGGATGGCGCAAAGCCGCTCACGCCCTGTTGCGCTTCGTGAGGTGCGCTCCGCACGGCGCACTGCGGAGTTGACAGGAATCGGCGTTCGTTGTCCCGTATGAGGTGAACCGTTTGACGCATTAATTTACCATGAAGAAGACCACACTCGCATTGTTCACCGCCGCCGCCCTCGTCTCCAGCGCTGTTGCCGCCGATTGGAAGGCCACCGCTGATTGGATCAAGCTCCCCGAGGGCCGCCCGCAGCTCGGCAATATGCACGGCGACATCGCCGTCAGTTCGAAGGGTGAGGTCTTCGTGAGCACCCAGGATCCGAAGGCGGCCGTGCAGGTCTATTCTGCGGACGGGAAATTCGTCCGCAACGTGGCCGATGCACCGAGCGATTTTCACGGCTTCATCATCAAGAAAGAGGCCGACGGCGAGTTCATCTACGGGCCGCGTCTCGGTGGGCAGACCATCTTGAAGCTCACGCTCGACGGTAAAAAGGTGATGACGATTCTCGCCTCGGCTATCCCCGAGGAATTTAAGAACAAGGACAAGGACGGGAAATCCTTCGTGCGCTTGACCGGCATGGATGTCGCGCCCAATGGCGACCTGTACGTGGTGGACGGTTACTCGACGAGCTACATCCATCGCTTCGACAAGACGGGCAAGCACATCAAATCTTTCGGCGGCAAGAAGGCGCCGTACAATTTCACCACGCTCCACAAGATCGCGGTGGACACGCGCTTCACGCCCATCCGCATCATCGCCTGCGATCGCGAGGCGATGCGCGTGGTGCATGTTTCGATTGACGGCGAGTTCCTCGGCGTCGTCGCGAAGGACCTGCTCGCGCCCGCCGCCATCACCGTGCAGGGCGATTACGCGCTCGTCGGTGAAATCAGAGGTGCGGTCAGTGTGCTCGATAAAGAAGGCAAGATTGTCGCTCGCCTCGGCCTGAATACCGAGAAGGGTGAAACTGGCACGAACGCAACTCCGCCCGCGAAGTGGCGTCTCGGTTTTGTCACCGCGCCGCACGGCGTGGCTTTCAACGCGAAGGGCGATGTGTTCGTGGCCGAGTACAGCACTGCCGGTCGCGTGCATCGTTTCGACAAGCAGTAAGCCACCGAGAAAGCCGGCCAGAAGGAGCATCGTCTGCAGCGGCTCGGCAAAAACATCGGCGGCTACCGCGGCGAGACGATTGATGTCCGCACCGTGCTGCACGAGGTCGAGCAGGCCGCGCGGCGGCACGGTTGGCAGATTGAATCGGTTCCTGTCTCGGGCGATTTCAATCTGATCACATTGTACCGCACGCCGGCCGAACCGAAGCGGCGCATTTACATCTCCACCGGAATCCACGGCGACGAACCCGCCGGGCCGCTGGCCGTGCGGCAGTTGATCGAGGAGGATGTTTGGCCGGCGGACGTGGAACTGTTTCTCTGTCCCTGTCTGAACCCTGCCGGGTTTGAATTGAATTCCCGCGAGAACGAGCGAGGTCGTGATCTCAATCGCGATTACAAGCATCTCGAATCCGGCGAGATCCGCGCGCACGTCGCGTGGCTCGCGCGCCAGCCGTCGTTCGATTTCACGCTCTGCCTGCACGAGGATTGGGAGGCACGCGGATTTTATCTTTACGAGTTGAACCCCGAGCAACGTCCGTCGCAGGCTGCGCGCGTCATCGCCGAGGTGGCGTGCGTCTGCCCGATCGATCCTGCGGGGGAGATCGATGGACGCTCGGCGCGCGGCGGCATCATTCATCCGGAGTTGGATCCGCTGAAACGCCCGCAATGGCCGGAGGCGTTCTGGCTCGTCCAGCACAAGACACGGCTGAGTTACACGCTCGAGGCTCCATCGGATTTTCCGATGGCAACGCGTGTGGCGGCACTGGTGACAGCGGCTCGGGCGATACTCAATTCGCCGTGAAGTGAAGCCGCTCTTGTGCGCGCGTAGGCGGCTTTCAGACGAGCAACATTTTCACACCCGCCACGAGGAGTACCACGGAGAGCACGCGGCGGATGGCGAGTTGATCGAGCTTGCGACTACCAAGTTCGGCGCCGATCCAGCCGCCCACGCCCGCCGCGAGCAACCACCACGGAATGGCCGTGGGAATCTCGCGCACCGAGGCGAGGTGGCCGAGCAGTCCGGCGATGGAGTTGACGAGGATGAATGCCGCCGCCACGCCTGCCGCGCGGCGCGTTTCCTCCCATTTCATCAAGAGCAGCAGTGGACTGAGGAAGATGCCGCCGCCGACACCGACGAGGCCGGAGAGAAATCCCATGCCGGCACCGGACAGCAGCGCGATTCCGAGTCGCGGCGGTTTCGCTTCGGTTTCGGTGACGAGCCGTGGCTTGAGCAATAAGCGTACAGCGGAGTAGATCAGCACGGCGCCGGCGATTCGTTTGTAGGTCGCATCTTCCAGCTTGAGGCTGCCGCCGAGAACCGCCATCGGGATGGAGGTGAGCGCGAATGGCCAGAGTGTTCGCCACGAGAAGAAACCGGCTTTGGCGAATTTCGCCGTGGCGATGCTGGCGACGAGAATGTTCAGCACCAGCGCCGTCGGTTTCATCACAGCGGGCGCGAGGCCGAAGATCGCCATCGCGGCGAGGTAACCGGATGCGCCCGCGTGGCCGACCGTCGAGTAAAGCGCGGCGGCGATGAAAATCAGCGCGGTGAGCGCGATGACAGCCTCCGGATTCATTGCCGTTGAGTGAAGCAGCGGCTGCGACCGCGGTGCAATGTTATTGCGTCACGTACGCTTCCATCCCGACGCAGGAGCAGACGGGATTGCGATCGCCGAAGACGTTGTCGATGCGGCC
>SIAT01000065.1 GCA_009691645.1 Pedosphaera sp.
CGGCCGGTCTGCTCTTCGCGTTTTTCACCGGCCGTTGAACTTCATTCGATCGCTCCGCGCTGGCGGAGCATCGTCTCCATCGCCTTGTCCATGATGAACTCGGCGAGCGGTTTGGTCACCGCATCCAATTCCGTCGTCGCTGACTTAAGTTGGTTCAGATCGCCGGTTTGCTTCATCGCATCTTCCGTCGCCAATGCCGCTTCAACCGCGCCGACGGCCCCCTCAATCTTCGTACGGTAGTCCGACTCCAATTCATGCGCCCAATCGCTGAGCGCCTTGCGCGTCGCAGCGGACGTTTCGCGCGCGCGCAACGCCGCTTCGATCCAGCGACGCGACGCGAGATCTTCGAATGCGTGTTCCACCGATTCCTCGACCATCCGCTGCACCTCGGCGTCGGCCACATCCACAGCGGACTTCATCTGCACCACCGTTTGTTTGCCCGTTTTAATGTCCCGCACCAACACATGAAGAATGCCGTTGGCATCGATCTCGAACTGCACGCCCACACGCGCCACACCGCGCGGCGCCCGCTCGAACTCGATCGTGAACTTGCCCAAACTCCAGTTGTCCCGCGCCCGCTCGCGCTCGCCCTGCAACACATGGATGAGCATATCCTTCTGATGATCCACGGCCGTGGTGAACACCTCACCGGCCTTGGTCGGGATCGTCGAGTTGCGCGGGATGATCACGTTCATCAAGCCGCCAAAAGTCTCGAGACCGAGCGAGAGCGGCGTCACGTCGAGCAGCAACAGGTTTTTGAATTCGCCGGAAAGAATCGCCGCCTGAATCGCCGCCCCGAGCGCCACCGCCTCATCCGGATTTTGAGACGTGTTGAGCAACGGCCCCTTCGCACGGTGATATTCCGTGCCCAGCCGCAGGTCACCGCGAACTTCTTCAAACTCCACGCAGCCGAACCATTCCGTCACCAACCGCCGCACCAGCGGCATCCGCGTCTGCCCGCCGACGAGGATGACCTGATCGAGTTGCGAGGAATCGAACTTCGCGTCCGCCAAGGCCCGCAAACAATGCGCGCGTGTGCGCTCGATGATGTCGCGCGTCAATGTTTCCAGCTCCACGCGCGTGAACCGGTGGCTGAAACTGAAAACCGATGTGAGAAACGGCAGGGCGATTTCAACCGCCTCCTCAGTGGAGAGGCGGATCTTCGCCGCCTCGGCCATTTCGCGGATGCGCGCGAGCATCGGCAGGCGTTCTGCCTCCGGCATCCCGGCCGCGTTCAAGTCAGGCCCGCCGGCTTCCTTGATTTTCGAGACGAGAAATTCCACCACACACTTGTCGAGGTCATCGCCGCCGAGCCGCGTGTTCCCGTTCGTGGCGAGCACTTGAAACACACCACCGTGCAATTCGAGGATCGAGAGATCGAAAGTGCCGCCGCCGAGATCGTACACCGCCACCTTCGATTGCTCGTTCAACCTATCCAAACCGTAAGCCAGCGCAGCAGCGGTCGGCTCGTTAAGAATGCGTTCGACGGTCAGTCCGGCCAGTTCACCCGCCCGTTTGGTCGCGCTCCGCTGCGCGTCATTGAAGTACGCCGGCACGGTGATAACAGCGCGTGTGACCGATTCGCCGAGTGCCGATTCGGCATCGGCTTTCAGCTTCTTCAGCACTTCAGCAGAAATTTCCTCGGGCGTGAAATCGCGGCCGTGGAGCTGCATCGTCACTGATCCGGTCCCCTGCCCTTTCACCGGATACGTCACCAACATCTCCTCGGCGGCGATGTCCGCCCCACGGCGTCCCATGAAACGTTTCACCGAATAGATCGTCTCCGTCGGACGCACCACGCGCATGCGATTGGCCGCACGTCCGATCACCGGCACTGCATCCGTGGCTGGAAAGTGCACGACCGACGGTGTGAGTCGTTGTCCATCGGCGTCCGCGATGACGAATGGAATCCCCGTGTCCACCGCGGCGACCAACGAGTTCGTCGTGCCCAAATCAATCCCAACAATTCTACTCACACAGAAACGTTGCCACGAAGCTCGCGTACGGCGCACGTCCTAATTGCCGCACTTGAAGGGAAGACGAATCCTTCGTAGCCTCGGCGGGATGAGCGAGCAGGATTCCCTCGGCCATCCCGACATTTTCCATCTGCGCGCGGCCATCGGCTGGCTGGAGTTGGGCAACGCCACCGAAGCCGCGGCCGAACTGGAGCGCATCGCGCCGGAGTTGCACGCGCATCCCGGCGTGTTGCTGGCGCGGCTCGACATCACGATGCATCTCAAGGATTGGCCGACCGCCGAATCCGTGGCGCTCCGCCTCACCGAGCTGCGTCCCGATGTGCCCGGCGCCTGGATCGG
Source organism: Pedosphaera sp. (assembly GCA_009691645.1). Taxonomy (GTDB): domain Bacteria; phylum Verrucomicrobiota; class Verrucomicrobiia; order Limisphaerales; family SIAT01; genus SIAT01. Next base: position 2,316 of record SIAT01000065.1, read on the forward strand.
CCTCGCCTACGCGCGTCGGCGCATGCCCGCCGGCGGCGTCAAATCCGCTTACGATGCGCTCGTGCCGGTTGGCGACGAGTTTCCAAAGGAACCGACCATCCCCTTCAATCTCGCCTGCTACGCCTGCCTGCTCAATGAACTTGGCGTCGCGCGGGCGTGGCTTCAGAAGGCGTTCCGTTGCGGCGAAGAAAAAATGATCCGCGAGATGGCCTTGAACGAAACCGATCTCGAACCGCTCTGGCCGTGGATCCGCGAACGGCCGCCTAGTAGCCAGCGTTGATTCGCCGTTGCCGCTGTCCTATCCTGCGATCGATGAACTGCGTCGTCACCGCCGGCCCGACCTACGAACCGCTCGACGCAGTGCGCCGGCTGACCAATTTCTCGACCGGCACGCTCGGCTCGCAGCTCGCCAACTTCCTCGTTGCGCGCGGCCACCAAGTCACGCTGCTGCTCGGCGAAGGCACGAGTTACACCGGCGAGCAGCACGCGCAGCGCCTCATCCGTTTCACCACCACCGAAGATCTTTCGCAGAAAATCGCCACGCTCGCGACCGAGCCGCCGGGTGCGTTCTTCCACGCGGCGGCCGTCTCGGATTTCCGCGTGACGAAGCTCTTCCGACGCACCCCCGGCGGGCAATTGGTTCCGATCGAAGGCGGCAAGATTCCCACGCGATTCGGCACGCTCGTCGCCGAGTTGACCCCGACACCGAAGATCATCAGCCGACTCCGACTGCTCTTTCCTGATGCCCTGCTCGTCGGCTGGAAATACGAGGTCGATGGACGCCGTGCCAGCGTGCTGCGTTTGGCGCGAAACCAGATGAAGCGCTGCCAAACCAACGCCTGCGTGGCCAACGGCCGCGCCTACGGACACGGCTACGGATTGGCGATCCATGCGGAGAAACCGACGCACTGCGAAACGGTGGAGAATCTTTTCGTGGAATTGGCGAAGTTACTCGAGCAGCACGCCACTCACATCTGATCGCTGACCTCGATGCCGAGAGTGTCGAGACCCTGCCTGAGCACGCGCGCGGTGAGAACGCACAGGCCGAGGCGCGTTGCGCGCTCGGCATCAGTGGACTTCAGTACGGGGCACGCCTCATAGAACCGCGCGAAGTGGCCGGCGAGGTCGTAGAGGTAGTTGCAGAGATAATTCGGCCGGTGTTCGGCGGCGACAGCTTCGAGCACGATGCCGAAGTTCAGGAAATGTTTCGCCAAGTGGATCTCTTCCGGCGCGGTCAACTGGAACTCCGGCGCGCCACCACCCACCACACCGCCCTTGCGGAAGATACTTTGCACGCGCGTGTAGGCGTACTGAAGATAGGGTGCGGTGTTGCCCTGCAACGCGAGCATCTTGTCCCAACTGAAGATGTAATCGCTCTGCCGGTTCGGCAGCAGGTCGGCGTACTTCACCGCACCGAGACCGATGATGCGGGCGATCTCGCGCTGCTTCTCCGGAGGCAACTCGGGGTTCTTCTCGGCGATGACCTTGAGCGCGCGTTCCTCGGCTTCATCGAGCAAATCGGCGAGCTTCACCGTTTCACCTGACCGCGTTTTGAACGGCTTGCCGTCCTCGCCGAGAATCGAGCCGAACCAGACGTGCGCGAGGCGCGTGGGCAGCGCCGCATGACCGCGACGGAAAATCGCGAAGACCTGATGGAAATGGAGCTGCTGCCGGCCGTCGGTGACGTAGATGATCTCGTCCGGCTGCCACGTCTGCAAACGGTGCTCGAGCGTGGCGATATCGGTCGTGGTGTAGTTCGCCGCGCCGTCACTTTTCTGGATGATGGCAGGATGATCTTTGAGCGCGGGAATATCGTCGAAGAAGGCAACCAGCGCGCCTTCGCTCTCGCGGGCCACACCACGCGCACGTAGATCTTCAGCTACGGCCTTGAGTCGCGGGTTGTAAAAACTCTCGCCGAGCGTGTGATCGAACTTCACGCCGAGCCGACCGTAGATCTCGTCGAACTGACGCTGCGAAAGCGCGATCATCTCGCGCCAGATGGAGAGGTTCTCCACATCACCGGACTGCAATTTCACCAGCTCCTGCCGCGCGGTCTCGAGCACGGCGGCGTCTGCGTCGCACGCGGCGTTCACGGTTTTGTAGAGCCGCTCCATCTCGTCGATGGGATTGGCTTGCAACGCGGCTCGGTTGAGATGCCGCTTCCAGCCGACGAGTAGCTTGCCGAACTGCGTGCCCCAATCGCCGATGTGGTTGTCGGTGATGACGCGGTGACCGAGCAACCGCAGCGTGCGCGCGAGGCAATCGCCGAGGATGGTCGAGCGGATGTGGCCGACGTGCATCGGCTTGGCGACGTTCGGCGAACTGAAATCCACCACCGCCGTGCGCGGCCGCGATGTCTTCTCGAAGAAGAGATGTTCGCCACGTTGCGCGCCCGCGAGCATCTGCACCACGGCGGCAGGTTTGAGCCGGAAATTGAGGAAGCCAGCGCCCGCGATCTCGACCGGTTCGCACCACTCGGCCACATCGAGTTGGGCGATGACGTCAGCGGCGAGCTGGCGCGGGTTCATTTTCCGCGCCTTGGCCAGGCCCATCAGCGCGTTGGTTTGGTAATCACCGAACTTCGTGTCCGGACACGGCCGCACGAGGAGCGACTCCGTGTCGGCGTCGGGCAAAACAGTCCGGACAGCGGCGTGGAGACGTTGTTCGATCTGACGGTGAAGCACGGTGGGTAATCAGGGAAAAGCCGCCGGTGAATCGAATCCCGCGCAGCGCCTCACTTCTTGCTCACCGACACGCTGATGATCTGGTGCATCGCCGCGGCGTCGGGAGCCTGTTCGAGTTGCTGGCGAAATTCTTTGCTGTGAAACAGCTTCGCGATGCTCGCGAGTGTGTGCAGGTGTTTCTGGAACTGACCCTGCGGCACGAGGAAGAGCACCACGAGGTTCACCGGCTGATTGTCGAGCGCTTCGAAATCGATGCCGACCTTGGAACGCCCGAGCGCGCCGACGACCTCGTCGATCTGGTCGGTCGAGGCGTGCGGGATGCCGATACCGAACCCGATGCCGGTGCTCATCGAAGTCTCGCGCTTCTTCACCACGGCGGTGATCGCCTCGCGATGCTCCGGCTTGATCCGGCCACACTCGACCAGCCGGCCGATCAGCTCGTCAATCGCTTCCCAGCGGTTGCTCGCCTTCAACTCGGTGAGGATCTGCTCCTTTTGGACAATCTCGCTCAACGTCATAAAATCGCGGCGACAGTTCTCGCCCGAAGGCGCGCACCAATGCAAGAGTGAATTCCTCTCTGCGCGACATTACTCCACAACGACCATTTTCTTTTCACCGCTCAGAACAGCCGGCCGAGCCGGTGGAGAATCAATCCCGTGTGTTCGAACCACCAGCCGAAGGCGTTCCACACGCTCACCTTGCTCGTCAACAACGGCACACCCACGAGCAGCACCAGCACGTTGCCGAGAAAGATGATTACCGCCGAGAAGAGATAACCTTGCGAAGTGATGTCGCTCTGGCGCGTCTGCAACACGTGCCCGGTGAGCGTGAGATGGAAGGAATACGCCGCGCCCACCAGCAGATGAAACCAAACGAGATAGCCCGACCAATCCCAGATCAGCCGGCCGATGGCAAAGAGCGCGACTACCATCGCCGCGTAGAGCGGAAAGAAGTACGGCGCCAGCACGATGAGAAAGTTGTTCTTCGTCACCACCACGTGGCCTCCTTCGCTCGTCGCCTTGAACTGCCGCACGTTGCCGCCGAAAAGCCACGTCCAAATCGCGTGCGTCAGTTCGTGGCCGAAGACGTAAAGCAAGATCGGCTTCGGTAGCAGCAAATAAATCACCACCCAACAGGCCGCGCCCGCCAGCAGAGGCACCCAAGTCGTGTCCGCGCCGCCGGAACTGCGCAACACCTGCCAGAGTGCCAGTGCCGCGCCGCCGCACACCGGCAGCAGCAGGACGCCCACGATGAACTTCGCCCACTTCGGCACACGCCAAAGATTCAGGAGCCGCCCATCGGAAGCCAGTCCAAACCGGTCGCTGCGTCCTCGTTCTGTTCCGTCGCCCTTCTCCGTTCGTCGCAAACTTTGCTCTTTGAACTTTGGCCTTTGCTTTTAGAGTGCGCGCATGACTGACGCTCAAGCGCTCCAGATTTTCCGCGATAGCGGTGCCCTGCTCGAGGGCCATTTCGTCCTCCGCAGCGGCCTGCACAGCCGCCAGTTCTTCCAGTGCGCCCTCGCTCTTCAGCAAATGCCGATCGTCGAACAACTCGCCGGCGCGCTTGCCGACAAGCTCCGTCCACTCGGTGCCACCACCGTCATCGCGCCTGCCATGGGCGGCCTCGTCATTGGCCAGGAAGTCGCCCGGCAACTCCGCGCCCGCTTCATTTTCGCTGAAAAGGAGGAAGGCAAGCTCGTCCTGCGCCGCGGCTTCAAACTCGCTCCCGGCGAGAAGCTCCTCGTCATCGAGGACGTCGTCACCAAAGGCGGCCGCGTCCAAGAGACCATCGATATCGTCCGCGCCCACGGCGGCACGGTCGCCGGCGTCGGCATGGTCGTGGATCGTTCCAACGGTTCCGTGAGCCTCGGTGTGCCGACCTTCAGCCTGTTGCGGATGAATGTGGAAACCTTCGCCCCCGATCAACTCCCCGCCGACCTCGCGCACCTTCCGGCCACCAAACCCGGCAGCAAGTAATCAACCCGCAGAAATATTGCGATAGGAACTCAAGTTTCCGAAGTGCTGGATGATTCATTCGCATCTGCACTGATTTGATTGCGACCTGTTCTGATATAGCCCTTTTTTCCCAGTTGACGCTTCGGCGCGGCGGCTCGTACTGTTTGAGAACACAGGACGATTAACCACCAGCGTCGTCCGGAAAGGCTCTCATGTCGGAAGGTTACTGCGTCAAATGCAAGGCTAAGAAGGAGATCATCAATCCAGTGGAGGAGACGATGAAGAACGGGCGCAAGGCGATCAAAGGGAAGTGCCCGACCTGCAGCACCGTGATGTTCAAGATCCTCGGCAAAGCCGCCGGGGCCCCGCCGGCCGCCAGTTGATTTGATTGGCGAGACCCGTTTCCAGCGTACCAAAGGCCACCCCCATCCGTGGCTTTTGTTTTTCACGAATTGACACCACCACTCCCGGCTCTACGCTAAGAGAGGTTCGCTTGCCCGATGTATCCTGTTGATTCAACTCACGAAATGTCTCTGGCCCGCTTCGCCCGCCAGTTGCAAATCCTGTTGATACTACGCACGGCACTGCGCTGGGCGGGGTGGTGGCTGCTTTCGCTCGGCGTGATCGTGCTCGTCGCGCGGATGCTCGGGCGTTTCGACCCGATCTTGTTGTGGATCGGATTGGCTGCGTTGGCGCCTTTGATCATCACCGCCGGCGTCAAGGAATGGCGGCGGCGCCCCGCGCTCGCCTCGCTGCGTGCGGCGTTCGATCGCCACAACCACTGCGGTGGCCTCGTGATGGCGGCGGCGCAGGCAGACACCTCTGCATGGCGACACGCCGCCACGGCGAATCAAGTCCCCCCGCTCCGCTGGGACGCCCGTCGCACGCTCGGCCTCGTCATGGTCGCCGCATCGTTTCTCGCCGTCACGTTGCTGGTGCCCGATCGTTTCGCCGCGTTGGCGGCAGCGCGACCATTGGACATCGGCAAGCAAGTCGAGGAACTCAACGCGCAAATTCAGGGCCTCGAGGATGAGAAAATCCTGAAGGAAGAAAAGGCTGTCGAGTGGAAGCAGGACTTGTCGAAGCTCGGCAAGGAATCCTCCGGCGCCAATCCGGCGAAGACGTGGGAGGCACTCGATCATCTCAAGCAATCCGCCAGCGACCTCGCCCGGCAGGCCGCCGAGGAGGCCATCGCCAAAACCGCGCAGCTCACCAAAGCCGAAGCGTTGGGCCAGACTGCGGGATTGCTCCCCGAGAAATCCGAGGCGCTCGCCGGCAAGTTGATGCAAGAACTCGCCGCGCTCATCAACGCCGCCAAACTCGATGAGGGATTGTTCAAAGGCCAGATTCCGCCGGAGCTGCTCGAGGCAGCCAAGAAAGGCGCACTCGATCCCGCGCTGCTCAAAGAATTACTGCAGCAACTGCAACTGAACAAGCGGCAACTCGCCGACGCGCTCCAACACTTGAACGAGTTGAAATTGATCGACCCCGCCAAACTCGGCGAGCGCAAGAAAGCCGGCCAATCCCCGAATCCAGAAGGCCTCGCCGCCTTCCTCGCCGAACAGGGAGCCGATGCCGAGGCGTTGGCGGCACTGGTGGAAATGCTCGGCAACGGCGACGTTCAGCGCGGTCCGGGCGCGGCGCCGATGACGTGGCAGGATCCCTCGAACGAGGACGGTGTGCGGTTCAAGGAACAGGCGCTGCCGGTGAAACCGAACCTCAAAGACTCGCAGCTCGCCGGCGTCAGCCGCAGCACACCCGAGGAAAACAAAGAGAACACACCGGCTGTGACCGGCGCATTGAGCGGCTCATCGGCCGGTGGCGGCTCGGCGCAGGCGCAACTTCTTCTGCCGCGCCACAAAGGCGCCGTGCAACGCTATTTCAAACGCGAAACGCCTCTTCCTTCGCCGACCAAATGAGCGACACCACCCTGCTCCGGCCCGACGAACTCCGGCCCGCCACCGAACTCACCCGGCAAATCCTCGCCCAGCTCGACCGTGCCCTGCTCGGCCGCGCCGAGTTGCACCGGTTCGCGCTCATCGGCATCCTCGCGCGCGGCCACGTGTTGCTCGAGGGCTTGCCGGGCCTCGGCAAAACGGCGCTCGTCAAAACCATCGGCCGCATCCTTCAGCTCGACTTCAAGCGCGTGCAATTCACACCCGACTTGATGCCCGGCGACATGCTCGGCACGCACATTCTGCAGGAGACGGCTGGCGGCAAACGCGAACTCGTCTTCCAGCCCGGCCCGATTTTCACCAACATCCTCCTCGCCGACGAGATCAACCGCGCTTCACCAAAAACACAATCGGCGATGCTCGAGACGATGCAGGAGGGTGCGGTGACGCTGCTCGGCGTGACGCGCCCCGTGCCGCAGCCTTTCTTCGTGCTCGCTAGCCAAAACCCGATTGAACTCGAAGGCACCTACCCGCTGCCCGAAGCGCAACTCGACCGATTCCTATTTCGTTTACTTGTAAACAATGTGGACGCCGACGTGTTGCACGG
>SIAT01000066.1 GCA_009691645.1 Pedosphaera sp.
GCGACGCGACTCGCCCTGTTCGATGGCTACGCGCACGGTGTGCCAACTGCGATAAAGCGACGGGAGGATGAACGCATTCGCCACGAGGAACACGACGACGAAGGCCACGAGCACCGTCCGCCGATCCTCGCGCCGGATGTTGAGGCGGTCGAAGAGCGTCGTCATGGCTCATCCTCCTTCCGCCGGAAATCACAGGTGAAACTCCACTGAAGCGTGGCGCCGCCTTGTATGCGGTTGAAGTTGGCTGGGTACACTTTCTGGAACAGCGGTTGGCCGCCACTGTTCATCACCGTCTTGAGCACCTCGGTGTATTCCTCGATCTTGTCGGACATCGCGGCGGGCACAGTGCCGCGCAACACGATCTTTTCACCCTTGCTGAAAGTGAACTGGTCGAGACCCATCTCCCCCGGCAGCTTGTCGGACACCCCGCGGAAGGCATCCAGCGCCGCGTTGCGCAACGCCACCTGCTCCTGCAGTTGTACAATCTGTTCGCCCAACTGCACTGCATTCGTGCTCTCTTTCGCGAGCGGCACCAGGTCGTTGCTCAACTTGGCCTGCTTTGATTTGGACACTTCCGCCATGATGACGAATCCCACCAAAAGCATCAGGTAAACCACGAAGCCCACGGCCAAGGCGCGCAGCCAGATCAAATCCACGAAGTCGCGCCGGTAACGTCCCGCGAACTCCTCCGGCAAGAGCGCCGGAGTGCCCGGCCGCGTGCGGCCCGCGTGGCGCGCCGTGGCCACCGCCACGTTCGCCGGCGGCAAAGGGGCGAGCAGTTCGACCGGTTCGCCGAGCCATTCACCCAGCATCGTCCCCCAATTCGCCGCCAAGTCGCCCTCGGCCACGAGATGCCACGTGGGCGGCCGCACAAGCCAGCCTGCCATTTCACCGGACCACGTGCTGCATGTGAGATGTTCGGCCAACTCGTTCAGATGGCTCGCCGAAGCGAGTGTGAGCTGCGTGAGATCCTGCAACACGCCGTCGCTCCACCACGCCACAAGGCATGAAACCTTCTCGCCGCGGAGCCGCGGATAAATCCACACGCCGTCCACATCCGCCGGCGCCGCCAAAATCTGCTGCAACGACGCGACCTCAATGCCGTCGGCCACGTACCCTTTCGTTTCCAGCCGGCCGAGCAGTTCCTCCACCAGCTTCCGCTCGGCGATGGCCACCACGACCGTCTGCGTCTCGGGCGGCAACATCCCGCGCGTGGGCACCACCTCCAGCGTCCAGACCGTCTGCGCCGGCGGCAATGGCGAGAGTTTCTCCATCTGGAATTCGAGCATCGTGGCCAGCTCGCCGCGGTCGCATTGCGGCATCTGCAACACGCGGTAGAAGACACGGTCCGGCGGCAACCAAACGACATTGAGCCGCCGGCTCCACAAATCGGAAAACGTCTTGCCCACGTGCTTGGCCGGCAACGGATCCTCGGCTGGACCGGTCTGCACATCGGCCAGATTCAGGTCGCCTTTGCCTGCCGTGAAGCGCCAGAACTGCTGCTGCTCGCCGTCGAAGGCCAGCACGTTGCACGACGCTGGTAGCGCGGGCGCTTTCGATGCTTTGATGTGTCTCGCGTCAGCCACGGGTATCGTCCATTAGCCCTCCATCAACGCCTTCAAATGTTCCTCGGCCTGTGTCACGCGCAGCACTTCCTCGACCGTGCTGCGACCGGCGCGGACCTTGCGCCAGCCGTCATCGCGCAGTGTGCTCATCCCCAATTCCACGGCCTTCTGCGCGATGGTTGAAGAGGGCTTGCGCTCGAGCACGAGCGGACGAATGGCCTCGTTCACCACGAGCAACTCGTAGATGCCCATCCGGCCTTGGTAACCGAGTTGACGGCAATTTTCGCATCCGAGGCCATGCCAGATCTTCGCCGTGGCCAACTCGGCGAGGGGGAAGCCAGCCTTGTACAAATAATCGCGCTCGACCTTCTGCTCGACCTTGCACTTCGGGCAAATGGTGCGGACCAAGCGCTGCGCCAACACCGCCTCGACAGACGACGCGACGAGGAATGGCTCGATGCCCATGTCCACCAAACGCGTGAAGGCGCTCGGGGCGTCGTTCGTGTGCAGTGTGCTGAAGACAAGGTGGCCGGTGAGCGCGGCGCGAATGGCGATCTCAGCCGTCTCGAGGTCGCGGATTTCGCCGACCATGATCACGTTCGGATCCTGGCGCAGGATGTGGCGCAACCCCAACGCGAAGGTGAGGCCGATGTCGGCGCGCACGGCGATCTGGTTCACGCCCTTCAACTCGTACTCGACCGGTTCCTCGATGGTGATGATGCGCTTGTGCACCGAGTTGATCGAGCTGAGGAAGGCGTAGAGCGAAGTGGATTTGCCCGAGCCAGTCGGGCCGGTGACGAGCACCATGCCGTGCGGCTTGAGGACGATGTCGCGCAGGGCGTTCTCCTCCTCCGGAGCGAAACCGAGTTGCTCGAGGCCGAGGAAAATCTTGCCGCGCGTGAGCAGACGCAAGCTCACGCTCTCGCCGTACACCGTCGGCACGGTGGAAACGCGGATGTCGATCTCCTCGCCTTTGATGCGGACGTTGATGCGGCCATCCTGCGGCAGGCGCTTCTCGGCGATGTTCATCCCGGCCATCACCTTGATGCGCGAGATGAGCGATGCCTGATACTGCTTGATCTGCGGGGGCATCGGGATCTGATGCAGAATGCCATCAATGCGGTTGCGGATGCGCAGTTCGTCCTCGGCCGGCTCGAAATGGATGTCCGTGGCGCGCGAATTGTAGGCCTCCCAGACAATCTGGTTGACGAATTTGATGACGCTCGCCTCCTGCTCGTTCCCGGTGATTTCCTTGCCGTCGGGCAAGACGAGATCCATCGGCTCGTCCTTGGCCAACTCATCGAGCGTCTCGGCGCCAACGCCGTAGTATTTGCGCTGCGCCTTCTCGATCTCCCCGCGCGGCGCGAGGGCAAACGTCACTGGGCCATTGGCCTCGAAGCGCACGGCGTTGAGCAATGCGCTGTCGAAGGGATCGCTCACCGCCACCTGCAACACGCCGCCATCGTAGCTCGTCGGCAGCACGTTGAACTGGAAAGCGACCTTCGCAGAGATTCTCTGGCGCACTTCCGCCGCGACGGAAAGCTGGGCGAGATCGAGACGAGGCCAGTCGAATCCCTCGGAGAGCTTGCCGAGAAAAACATCCTCCGCCATGCCAGCCTCGCGGCAGAGAAAGCCCGGCCACGATTCACTCGCACCATCCTCCGCAGCCACGTGCCACGCGCGATGCCATTCGTCGTACTTGCCCGCAGTGGCCAAGCCCGCCGTCACGCAAAAGCTCTTGAATGTGGTAAACGCCATACTCTTCATCCACCCCAAAAACAGTCCGCAGCCGGCCATTCAGCCCAGCCACCCCTCAAACCGTGATTGAGGCTATTATCCAACATGTTGTTGTAACCACTGGACGCTAACACCGCAGGTTGGGCCAGCAAGTGGTTTTTCGAGAAAGTTATTGCCACTCACCTTTCATTTCAGCCGCACTCAACGGTTCTGAAAAGACTTGCCCCGTGCGTCTGCCCGCTGGCTCACTGGCCACGCCATGAAGCATCTCGCCACCGTCACCGTCATCGGCCGCGACAAGACCGGCGTCATCGCCCGTGTGACCAACTTCCTCTTCGACCAGCAGGCGAACATCGAGGCGCTCGAGGAGCAGGTCACACGCGGCCAGTTCAGCATGACCATCCAAGCCTCGTGGAAGGGTGCCCGTTTCAATCCAGTAAAACTGCGCGCTGGCCTCGATACACTCGCCAAGACGCTGGAGATGGAAATCAGGTTACGCCTCACCGAGCCGCAGCGTCCGCAGCGGATGGCCATCTTCGTCACGCGCGAATCGCATTGTCTCGATGGCTTGCTCGCCGCGCACCGCGGCAAACAGCTCAAGCAATCCGAACCAGTCGTCGTCCTCTCGAATCGCTCCGATCTCGGACCACTGGCCAAACGTCACGGACTCCCTTTCGAGCATGTGACGTGGGATGAGCGCGCGCCGGCTGAATACCGTGCTTTGACCGTGCTGGAAAAGTGCGAGGTGGACTTCGTGGTCCTGGCGCGTTTCATGAAGATTCTCTCGCCCGAATTCGTGTGGCGCTACAAGAACAAGATCATCAACATCCACCCGTCGCTGCTGCCGAGTTTCCCCGGCCCGCAAGCCTACCGGCAGGCCTACGAACACGGCGTGAAGATCGCCGGCGTCACCGCGCACTTCGTGAGCATGCATTTGGATGAAGGCCCGATCATCGCGCAGGACAGTTTCACGGTGCGCCCCAAGATGACGTTGAAGGACATCATGACCGCCGGTCAGAAGATCGAGACGCAGGTGCTGGTGAAGGCCGTGAAGCTTTATCTCACCAAACGGCTCGATGTCCACTGGGGCACGGTGAAGCAGATCTAGCCCGCCCCCGCAGGCGCCGCAGTGATCACGCGCGCAGTTCCACGAGCATATCCTTGCTCTCGACCGATTCACCCACCTGCGCGTGAAGGCCGGCCACCACGCCATCGGCCGGCGCATAGATGGTGGTCTGCATCTTCATCGCTTCCATCATCACCAGTTTGTCGCCTTTGGCCACCTTGGCGCCCACACCGACCGAAAGGGCGGTGACGATGCCGGGGATGGGCGCGCCGACTTGCAACGGATTCGCGGGGTCGGCCTTCGCGCGGCTCTTGACCTTCGTCTGCACCGTCTTGTCGAGCACGCTGGTTTCACGCGCCATGCCGTTCAGCTCGAAAGTGACGGTGCGGCGGCCGTCCTTGTCGGGCGAGGCGATGTTGATGAGTTTGATGAAGAGCGTCTTGCCCTCCTCGATGTCCACGGTGATTTCCTCGCCCGGTTTTAGCCCGTAGAAAAACGCCGCGCTCGGCAGCACGGAGACGTCATCGAACTCGCGTTCGAACTTGGCGAAATCCGTGTGCACCTCGGGATACATCAGATGGCTGAAAAGATCGTCATTCGTCGCGGGGCGTTTCAGTTTCTCACCGAGCTGCGTGCGGGTGCGATCGAGATTCAGCGGCTTGAGATTCGCGCCGGGGCGGCCACGAAGCGGCTTGCGATTGCCGAGAATCACATGCTGCACTTTGTGCGGCCAGCCGCCCATCGGCTTGCCGAGGCCGCCCTGCATCATGTCGATGACCGACGCAGGAAACGGCGTGGCGCCCGGCTCGAGATTCACCACGTCGGCCGGCTTGATGCCGCGCGTGACGAGGAACATCGTCATGTCGCCCACGACCTTGCTGGAAGGCGTCACCTTCACGATGTCACCGAAAAGTTGGTTCACCTCGGCATAGGTCCGGGCAATCTCCGACCAACGGCTCGCCAAGCCCATCGAGGCGGCTTGTTCCTTGAGATTCGTGTACTGGCCACCGGGCATCTCGTGCAGATAAACCTCGGCGCTGCCGGTCTTCGGCGCGGTGTCGAATGGCGCATAAATCTCGCGCACCTGTTCCCAGTAGTCGGAGAATTCGTTGAGCGCGGCGAGGTCGAGGCCCGTGTCGCGTGGCATGTTCTGCAATGCGGCGACAATCGCATTGAGATTCGGCTGGCTGGTGGAACCGCTCATCGAAGCGATCGCGAGATCCACAATATCCACGCCCGCTTCGCTGGCCTTGAGTATCGAGGCCGCATTCAGGCCGCTGGTGTCGTGCGTGTGGAAATGGATTGGAATCTCGATCTCCTCCTTCAACGCCTTCACCAACGCGTGCGCGGCGTACGGACGGCAAAGGCCGGCCATGTCTTTGATGGCGAGAATGTGTGCGCCCATCCGCTCCAATTCCTTCGCCAACTTCACGTAGTACTTGAGCGAATATTTCGTGCGGCGACGGTCGAGGATATCGCCGGTGTAACAAATCGCCGCCTCGCAAATCGCGTGCGTGTCCTGCACCGACTCCATCGCGACCTTGAGATTCGGCAGGTAGTTGAGCGAATCGAAGATGCGGAAGATGTCCATGCCCGACGCGGCGGCGTGTTTCACGAAACCGGCCACGACGTTGTCGGGATAATTCGAGTAACCGACCGCGTTCGAGCCGCGGAAGAGCATTTGAAAACAGATGTTCGGAATCCGCTCGCGCAGCAGATGCAGACGCCGCCACGGATCCTCGTGGAGGAAACGCATCGCCGTGTCGAATGTCGCCCCGCCCCACATCTCCATGCTGAAAAGCTGCGGCGTGCGACGAGCCACCGCTGCGGCGGCCTCAATCATCTCAAATGACCGCACGCGCGTGGCCATGAGCGACTGGTGTGCGTCGCGGAAGGTCGTGTCCGTGATGAGTAGCCGCTTCTGTTTCGCAGCCCACGAGGCGAACTTCTTCGGACCAAGTTGAAGCAACTTTTGCCGCGTGCCAGCAGCCGGCGCCTGCTTGTGATCGTAGGCCGGCGGCAGGATCACCGGCGCGGGACCGGCGAGCTTGTGGCCTTTGGCCTGCGGGTTGCCGTTCACGATCACATTGCCGAGAAAGCTGAGTAGCTTGCTCGCGCGATCGCGGCGCGGCTTGAATGTGAAGAGCGCCGGCGTGGTGTCGATCAACGTCGTGACCGCGCGGCCGGAGCGGAAGGTTTCGTGAGCGATCACGTTCTCGAGGAACGGGAGATTGGTCTTCACGCCGCGAATGCGGAACTCGCTCAACGCGCGGTCCATCCGCTGCAACGCCATCTCGAAGGTCGGACCGGACGCCGTCACCTTCACCAACAATGAATCATAGAACGGCGTGATGACCGTGCCCGCGTCGCCCATGCCGCCATCGAGTCGGATGCCGAAACCACCGGCTGAGCGGTAGGTGAGAATCTTGCCGTAGTCCGGAATGAACTTGTTCTCCGGATCCTCGGTAGTCACGCGGCATTGCACTGCGTAACCGTTGCGCGGGATTTCCGACTGCAACGGCAAGCTCAACACCGGCCCGTGCAGCGCGTGCCCCTGCGCCACAAGAATCTGAGAGCGCACGAGGTCGATGCCGGTGATCACTTCGGTGACCGTGTGCTCGACCTGAATGCGCGGGTTCATCTCGATGAAGAACCATTCGCGCCGGTCGATGTCGTAAAGAAACTCAATCGTACCAGCGTTATCGTAACCCACCTCGCGCGCCATCCGCACTGCCGCCGCGCACAACTCGGCGCGCACGCGCTCATCGAGAGCCACGCTCGGGGCGATCTCGATCACCTTCTGATGCCGGCGTTGCACCGAGCAATCGCGCTCGTGCAGATGCAGCACGTGGCCGTGCCGGTCGCCAAGAATCTGCACCTCGAGATGCTTGGCGCGCGGGATGTATTTCTCGAGGAACACCGCCGAGTTGCCAAAGGCGCGGTCGGCCTCGTTCCGCGCTTCGTCGAGCAGATCGGGCAAATCCTTCGCGTCATGAACCACGCGCATGCCGCGGCCGCCGCCGCCAAACGCCGCCTTGATGATGAGCGGGAAACCGATCCCCTTCGCCACCTTCAACGCCGTGGCACGATCGTCAATCGGCTCCTCGTTGCCGGGCAATGTCGGCACATTGATCTTCTGCGCCAGCGCGCGCGCGGCAACCTTGTCGCCCATCATCTTCAGCAATTCCCAGCGCGGCCCGACGAACGTGATGCCCGCCGCCTCGCACGCCTTGGCGAACTCGGCGTTCTCGGAGAGAAAACCGTACCCGGGATGGATGAGGTCCACTCCCTTTTCCTTGGCCAACGCCACGATGCCGGGGATGTCGAGGTAGGCGGCGACCGGCCCTTTGCCGCGGCCGATGAGATAAGCTTCGTCCGCCTTGAAACGATGCACCGAAAGGCGATCCTCCTGCGCGTAGATGGCCACGGTGCGCAGGCCCAATTCAGTGGCCGCGCGGAAGATGCGGATAGCGATCTCGCTCCGGTTGGCGACGAGCAGTTTCTTGAACGTCTTTGGGGGTTTGGCGGTGCTGGATTCCATCGGCAAAATTAAAGGATTTCTCGACGACTCGCGAGCGGTGGTTGTAACAAAGCTCCACGACTGCCGCAACAGGCTTTGCAGATGATCGACCACTTTTCTTCACAAAACAGAACTTGTGCCTGTGACGCAACAACCCTAATTTCGGTCTCCGTCCAATAAATGTTTATGAAATCATCGCGCTCCCGCACTCCTCGCCTCATCCATGCAGCCACTCTCGCACTTGGCCTCTTTTTCATTCAAAGCATTATGGCCGCACCCGAGGTCTTCGAGGTTGGCGCACACAACAAAGAGCAGTTGCCCAAAGGCAAGGAAGCCGACGGCATCATCGGCGACTACGTGCTCCGCAACGACCGTGTCGAAGCGGTGATCTCCGGCAACCTGCCGCTGCGCCGGCCGAACATGAGCAATTTCTACGGCGCCACGGGCATCACTCCAGGTTGCCTGTATGACTTGACCCTGCGCGGCGCGGCGAATGACCAGATCACGATCTTCGCCCCAAGCGGCCAGCAGGGATTCGTCTCTCACGTGCGCATCGTGAAAGACGGGCGCGAAGGCGAGGCGGTCATCGAGACGGTGACGAGCGGCGTGAACAGCACGAACCGCCTTTACAAGCGCCACGAATACCATCTGCGCGACGGTTGGTCCGGCGTGCTGGTGGTGACCACGCTCCGCAACGACGGCGCCGCGCCGCTCCTCGGCAGCGTGGATGACCGCGTGGCCACGTTCACCCGCACTGGCACAGCGCTCGGCATCAATTGGGCTGACGCCGTGGATCCGGCGGACAAAGCGGGCTACGCGTGGGGTTGGGTGGAAGAAGGCAGCCTCAAGTCGCCGCCGAAGGAATTGAGCCTGAAACCGGGCGAGGAGATTTCGTTCGCACGTTTTCTCGCGGTCGGCCGTTCGCCCGCCGAAGCGGTCGGCATCGTGGCAGCACGACGCAGCACGACCGGCACGGTGTCGGGGCAAATCAAGGAAGCCAGCGGCGCAGGCATTACGACGGGGCGCGTGGAAATCGAGTTCGACGGGAAGAAGCTCGCCGCGTATCCCGACGCGAACGGGAAGTTCGCCTTCTCACTTCCGCCCGGAAATTACGAAGCAGAGATCGCGGACATCGGACGCGAACCGTTGAAGAAATCCCTCGTCATCGAAGCCGGAAAAACATTGGCGCTCGACGCGACGCTCCCGGCGTC
>SIAT01000067.1 GCA_009691645.1 Pedosphaera sp.
GCGAGCAGATTCTCGGTGCGCCGTTGCCGGAGCTTTCGATGGGGATGAGTGGCGATTTCGAGGTGGCCATTGAGGAAGGCGCGACGCTCATCCGCATCGGCACCGCTCTCTTCGGCCCGCGCGCCGCGGCGAACAGGGCCGCCAAGGAAGGGGCGACGGAGGAAACGTCGGGATAAGGGCCGCAAGCGCCTCGCGCAGCCTTGGAACGGGCGTGGGAACCGGTCGAATTGCCATGTCCGCGCATGGACATGGCAATTCAAGCGCGTGTCACGCCATGCCAGGTGGTTTGCCCGTGGGGATGGGTCCCGCGCACGGCGTGTCGTCGGGGTTGACGCGGCGGAAAACCTTTTTTGTTCACCCTGCGGGCGGTTTTCTGGTTAGGTTGAGGGAATGGAACTGACCGTGGATTTGTACAAGGTCGAGATGGCGGCGGCGTTGAAGTCGTTCGATCTGCACATCGTGAGCCTCGACAAGTCGCCGGAGGAATGCCGCGCGTCGCTGGAATCGCTCGTGGCGAAGGCGATCAAGGCCTACGAGACGCGCGCGGCGGGCTTGCGCCACGGCCTCGCGCTCGACAAGCAGATCACGGTGATTCTCAGCCAGTCGGAGACGGATGTGCCGCTCTGCGGGATTTATTTCAATCTCCATTCACCCTACCAGAAGCGGAGCACGGGCAAGCCGCTGAAGACGCCGAAGAGTTGAACTGGCACCGCGCGCGCGGGAAAGGGAAGCGGAACTTTCGAGCGAATCAATCCTCGCGCACTTCGTCGCCGATTTGGATGAGGCCGTTGTTGATGTCAGCGATGAGGTAGGAATCCTCGGTCTGCCGCGTCGAGGTGACTTGGCCGACCTTCTGGTTGGCGCGATACACGGTGAGCCGCAGCTCGGGCCGCGGCACTTTCTGAAGCGTGTAATCGAGCACGACGAAACCCAGTTCCGTGTCCACCGATGCGACTTTACCCACGCCGGATTTGGCGGGCGTGATGGCGGCCTTTTTGGGAGGCGGCTCGGGTTTGGTGGCGCCCTTGGTGGACTTGCAGCCGACCAAGAACACTGCGCCGAGCGCGAGGATGAGCGAGAGACGAATCATCTTGTTTCCCGAGATTAAGCGGCTGCAAGCGCGGCGTCAACGGTCATGACGCGGTGCGTCCGGTGGCGGGCCGAGGCGTTGCCAGCGCTTTTCCCAGTCGGCCCAACTCGCGGCCCACACGTCGCCGGTGAATTTCTTGCGCGCGGCGGGAAACAATTTGGCGAGAGCCTCGCGTTGCTCTGCCGCGGCTTTGCCATCGCTCCAGCGCAGGAGGGCGGCGAGGAGATTGAGGCGGTTCTCAGGAAAATCAGGCGCGAGCGCGACGGCGCGGACGAGATGATTGCGGGCCTTCGTGCGGCTGCCGACGCTCACCGGCCAGCCGGGCGCTTCGAGATAAAGCAGACCGAGATTGCGGTCTGGTCCAGCGAACTCGAACTTCGCGTCCAGCGCTCGGGCTTTCTCGAACGCCACTTCCATTTCATCCACCAGCGGGATGGCGCCGAACATTTTGGTGCGGGCGAGTTGGCCGAGATTCATGCCGAGATAGAAATGACCGCCAGCGCTCTTGGGTTCCACAGCGACGAGTCGGCGGCAGATGGCAATGCCGTCGTTGGCGAGATTGGCGGGCTGGGCGTGGTTCGTGGCGAACTCGGCGCGCTCGAAAAGGGCGCGGGCGTAGTGCCACGCGGTGTCATTGAGATTGGTGGCAAGGTTTGCACGCGCGGTGCGCAGGGCTTTTTCAGCAATCTCCACGAATCGCCCGGTGTCGTCAGTCGAATCAGCAGCGCAGGCGGGAAGTCGCGCGAAGCAAAGTGCGGCGAGCAGCAGCGGTAGAAACCGCACTACACGCTGCGCGTCGGAATAAATCGTTGCCTTCACAAGCTCGGTGCCTATAGTAGGTGGGTGCGATTCAACCCCAAAAATCTTGGGCTCGCAACCTTGGTTGTTTTTTCCTTCGCGCTGGGAGGCTGCTCCGGAATTCGTGCTGGCGGGAGCGTTTCGCCGGCGACGTTTTTGTTTCCATGGTTGATTCAATCCACTCCGAAACCTGTGCCGGAGGATGGTTCCAAGGCCGCGCTGCCGTTGGTTTCCAGTCACAACTGAATCTATGCGTTTTCCCCTCGCGCTGACGGCGAAAATCGCTTCGCATATCGTCAAACACAAGCTGCTCCGCACGCCCAAGTTCGCGATGGTGCTCCAACTCGAACCGCTCCACACCTGCAACCTCACCTGCACCGGCTGCGGCCGAATCCGCGAGTATTCCACCTCGCTCAAGGACATGGTGCCGCTGGAGCAATGCCTCGCCGCCGCGCAGGATTGCGACGCGCCGATGGTGTCCATCTGCGGGGGCGAGCCGCTGATTTATCCGAAGATCGAGGAACTTGTCGCCGGGCTGCGCGAGCAAAAGCGCATCATCTACATCTGCACGAACGCGATGTTCATGCGGAAGAAGATGCGGGATTACATGGCCACGGTCTTCACGCCGGAGATGGAGCCGAAGCTCCAGCAGCTCGTCGCCGAGAAGCTCGTCACCGAGAAGGAGGCTGAGGCCATCCGCAACGCCGATGCCGCCGCGAAGGCGAAGGTCGTCATCAAGCCGAGCAAGTGGATGTATTGGAATGTCCATGTGGACGGACTGGAGTTTACGCACGACCTCATCGTCGAGCGCGAGGGCGTCTTCAAGGAGTGCGTTGCGGCCATCAAGATGGCGAAGATTCTCGGCTACCAGACCGCGACGAACACGACCGTTTACAAGGAGACGGAAGTGCAGGAGATCGAGGACATGTTCAAGTTCCTCTCCTCGCTCGACGTGGACGGACACACGATTTCCCCCGGCTACGATTACGACGCCGCCAAGAAGGACATGGTCAAACGCCTCGGCCGCGACCCGAAGGAGTTCTTCCTCACGCGCGACATGACGCGCGCAAAGTTCAAGGACATCGAGAAGTGGGGGCAGGCATTCACCATCTTCGGCACGCCAGTCTATCAGGAATTCCTCGCTGGCAAGCGCGAGTTGACCTGCACCGCGTGGGCCATCCCGACCTACAACGTGAAGGGCTGGAAAGCGCCGTGCTACCTGATGACTGACGGCCACTACCCGACCTATGGCGAGATGCTTGGCACGGTGAAGTGGGAGACCTACGGCGTCGTGAACGGCGTCGCGCGCGACTCGCGCTGCGAGCACTGCATGGTCCATTGCGGCTACGACCCGAGCGGCGCGTTGAGCAACAAGCCGCGCGACACCTGGATTAACATGAAATACAACTTCGGCTCCAAGCCGAAGCCGTATCCCGCCAGTGCCGACCTGGAGAAACGCGCCTTCAACGGCGTGACCATCGGCAAAGGTCACCTCGCCGAGGCGAAGGCGGCCACCAACCCCGCCGCCGGCGCGCGCGGTGCGTTCACGCGCAAGGAAGAGGAGCACACGCATGCTCCGGCAGTCACCGGTGGCGGATGCGGCACGGGCGATACCACGCAGCGCGATGAACTGCTTGCCAAGATTCGTGAGACAAAAACCAACTGACGCAGGCTTCGAATGAGCGCCCTTTTTCTTTCGCCTCCCAGTTTCGATGGTTTCGACGGCGGCGCCGGCGCGCGGTATCAGGCCCGCCGCGAGGTGACGAGCTACTGGTATCCCACGTGGCTCGCGCAGCCGGCCGCGCTCGTGCCCGGCTCGAAGCTCCTCGATTGTCCGCCGCACAACATCGGCGTCGAGGAATGTCTCCGCATCGCGAAGGGTTTCGACCACGTCATCATCAACACCTCCACGCCGTCGTTGAAGAACGATTGCAAGGTGGCCGAGGCGATCAAGAACCAGAAGCCTTCGACAACGATTGGTTTCGTCGGCGCCCACGCGATGGTGCTGCCCACCGAGACGCTGAAGGCCTCTTGGGCCATTGATTGGGTCGCGCGCAAGGAATTCGACTTCACCTGCAAGGAGGTCGCCGAGGGCCGCGAGCTTTCGACCGTGAAGGGTGTTTCCTACAAAGACAGCGAAGGGAAAATCAAACACAACCCCGAGCGCGAGATGATTACCGACATGGATTCGCTCCCGTGGGTGGCCGACGTCTACAAGCGCGACTTGGAGATCGAGAAGTATTTCATCGGTTACCTGCAGCATCCGTACGTCTCCATGTACACGGGCCGCGGCTGTCCGGCGCAATGCACCTTCTGCCTCTGGCCGCAGACCATCGGCGGCCACAAGTATCGCGTCCGCAGCGCGCAGAATGTCGCCGACGAGATGGCCTACATGAAGAAAATATTTCCGCAGGTGCGCGAATTCTTCTTCGATGACGACACCTTCACCGCCAACCTCCCGCGCGCCCGCGAGATCGCGAAGAAGCTCGGCCCGCTCGGCGTGGACTGGTCCTGCAACAGCCGCGCGAACCTGGACTACGACACCATCAAGAGTCTCAAGGACAATGGCCTTCGCCTCTTCCTCGTCGGCTACGAGAGCGGCAACGACGACACCCTCACACGCATCAAGAAAGGCGTGACCACGAACGAGATGCGCCGCTTCACCAAGGACTGCCACAAGGCCGGCGTCGTCATCCACGGCACTTTCATCCTCGGCCTGCCGGTCGAGACGCGAGAGAAGATCGAGCAGACCATCCGCTTCGCGCAGGAGTTGGATGTCTTCTCGATGCAAGTCTCCCTCGCCGCGCCATATCCCGGCACCGAATTGTTCGAGCAGGCCAAGATGAACGGCTGGTTCGTGAAGAAGGACAAGACCGACCTCGTGGAAGGCGACGGATTCCAGCAGAGCGCGCTCGAATATTCGAGCCTGAGCAAGGACGAGATTTACGAGAATGTCGAGCGCTTCTACCGCCGCTATTACCTTCGGCCGAAGCCGATCCTGCGCATCATCAAGACGATGCTCGAGGACAAAGATGTGTGCGTCCGCCGTCTCCGCGAGGGCTACGAGTTCTTCAAGAGCATGGCTCAGCGCCGGAACGACCTTGCCGCGGCCAAGGCCGCGGGGGCTTAAATTTTTTCCACTGCAGATTTCTTTCCGAGACTGTGTCCCTGCCTGTTGACACGGAAGTTTCTTGAAACACACCGGCGCTCCACGCACAACTAGCCGGATGCAAAAGGTCACAGACCTGCGGGTTGTCTCCTCTGAAGCGTTGCCCAGTCCGCTGGAGATGCGCCGACTTGTCGCGCGCACGGATGCGCAGACGGAGTTGGTCGCTCGCGTGCGCCGCGAGATTCACGAGATCATTCACGGGCGCGATCCGCGTCTGCTGGTCGTGGTCGGTCCCTGCTCGATCCACGACGTGGAGGCCGGCGTGGAGTACGCGAAGCGGCTCGCCGGTTTGTCGCGCGAGTTGAGCGATCGCCTGCTGATCTTGATGCGCGTTTATTTTGAGAAGCCCCGCACGACCATCGGTTGGAAGGGGCTCATCATGGATCCGCATCTGAACGAGACGTGCGACATTCCCGCCGGCCTCAAGCTCGCGCGCGAGTTCCTCGGCCGCGTGCTCGATCTCGGGATGCCGACCGCTACCGAGTTGCTCGATCCCATCACGCCGCAGTATATCGCCGACTCCATCAGTTGGGCGGCCATCGGCGCGCGCACGGTCGAATCGCAGACGCATCGCCAGATGGCGTCCGGTCTCTCGATGCCGGTCGGTTTCAAGAACGGCACGAGCGGCGATCTGCAGGTGGCCGTGAACGCCATTCTCGCCGCGGCCAAACCGCAGACGTTTCTTGGCATCACGCCCGAAGGCCGGGCCTCGGCCGTCACCACCGCGGGCAACCCCGATTGCCAGCTTGTCCTGCGCGGGGGTAGCAGCGGGACCAACTACTCTTCCGCACACGTGAACGAAGCGGCGGCGTTGCTTCAGAAGCAGAAACTCCCGCCCTCGCTGATGGTGGATTGCAGCCACGCCAACAGCAGCAAGGACCCCGCCCGCCAACCCGAGGTGCTCGACGCGGTTCTCGAGCAGATCACCGCCGGCGCGCGCTCGATCCACGCCGTGATGGTCGAGAGCAATCTTTTCGCCGGCGCGCAGGCACTCACGCAAGATCACAGCCAGCTCAAGTACGGGGTCTCCGTCACGGACGGCTGCATCGGTTGGGAGACGACCGAGGTCGCGCTGCGCCGCGCTCACGCTGTGCTCAAGGCGCGGTTCTAAGGTCTGTTCCGCAAAATCAAAAAGCCACGGGGTTCGCCCGTGGCTTTTGTTTTTGGATGGGGAAATTTTTAGATCGCGGCGGGAGTGATCTCCTCGACCGCGGCTTCCTTGAGCAGGAAATCCACGACTTTGGCGATGAGGAGCTGCTCGTGGATCTCGCCGAAGCCGTCGCGCTTCTGGAGTTCCTTGATGAACTTGGCCGGCTCCATCTGGTACTGCTGGGCAAGCACGAGCACGCGGCGGGTGATCTCATCCTGCGTGACCCTCAGTGATTCCTTCTCGGCGATGCGGCGGGCGAGGAAGCCGAGCTTCACCCGTTCCTTCGCAGTGCTGGCGGCGCTCTGATAAATCTCGTCCTTCTGCTTTTCGAGAATCTCGCGCGGCACGCCGCGCTGCTGGTTTTCAGCCACGATGTTGTACACCACGCTGCGGGTCTCGGATTGGACGAGGGTCTCGGGCAACTCGAAGGTGATGCGGCCGAGCAGCTCGCGCACGAGCTGGTCGCGCGTGCCGCGCTCGGCGCGGAACTCGCGGTCGTTCTTCAAATCGGTGCGGACGCCCTCTTGCAGTTTTTCGAGGCTCTCGGCACCGAAACCCTTGGCAAGCTCGTCGGTCAGCTCGGGCAGAACCTTTTCCTTCAGTTGAACGATTTCGACGCTGTACACGGCCTCTTTGCCCTGCAGCGGCGCGGAGACGAAGTCGGTCGGGAAGGTGACTTTGACTTCGCGGGTGTCGCCCTTCTTCGCGCCGACGAGCTGGGGCGTGAAGCCGGGGATGAAATGATCCTTCTCAATGCGCAGCCAGAAACCGGTCTGCTGCGTGATGCCGCGGGCGGTCGGCGCCAACTCGGTGAGCGGCTTGCCGTCGCAGGTGCCGGTGTAGTTCACCACCACGAAATCGCCCTCGCACACTTCGCGCTCGATATCCTTGTAATCGGCCCGCTGCTCGCGCAGCACGTCGAGCGCCTTGGCCACATCGGCCTCGGTGAGGTCCACCTTCTCCCGTTTCACTGGCAGCCCTTTGTAATCCGGCAGATCGAACTCCGGCGCGGTCTCGAGCGTGGCGGCGAATTGGAGGCTCTGGCCGCGGCCGAACTGGATTTCCTCGATGTCGGGATAAACCACGGGGCTGAGCTTCTGGTCGCTGACGGCCTTCTGATAATGCTCGTTCATCAACTTGCGCTTGACCTCCTCCTCGATGCGCGCGGCGTAGGCGCGCTCGACAGCGGCGCGCGGCGCCTTGCCGGGCCGGAAGCCGGGGAGTTGCGCGTGCTTCTGGAAATCAGCGGTCACCGCGGCGAACACCGCGTCCACCGCGCTCGCTTCCACTTCCACGCGTAAGAGTTTCTTGCAGGGGGCCAAATTTTCAACCGTCACATTCACAGACAGACCTTTCGTTTTTTTGCTGCGCCGAGTGGCGCGAAGGTCGGCCAGCGTAGGTGTGAAGCACTTTCACGTCAAGCCCTCGCACGGCGTGCGGCGGCCTTTTCTATTTGAATGCGTTAGCGGTGCGCTGGGTCGAAGCAACCGCGTGCTTCTCTGCCGTCGGTTCGAAGCTGGACGCATTGATTGTAAACCTGTCACAGTAATCGAATGATGAAGACCACACTCGTGTTTCAAACCGCCGTGGCGCTGGCCGTGGCGAGCATCGTAACCGCTACCGCGCAGACCGCGCCGGCCAAGCCGAACTGGAAGGACGCCAAGTCCAAGCTCATCCAAGCCGACTTTCCGATCACCACCGCCTGCATCGGCGCGAAGTTCCCCGCCGGCAACAAGGCGAACAAAGGCATGGCGATGATCGTGGGCGAGAACGCCTTCATGAGTTTCGACACCGACCTGCTGCGCTTCTCCGCCGGCTGGACCTCGGCCGTGATCGTCGAGAAGGGTAAAACCAACGTCGTCGGTTTCATCAGCGACAAAGGGGTGACTTTCAACGGCTCGCACGGCGGGCATCCGGAGATTCTCGGCGACCAGAAGTTCGGCGCCAAATCCGGCCCCGGCTGGGCCGACGCGAGCGGCTCGTTTGCGGATCCGCGCAAGGAACCGTTCGGTCCGCTGCCGAAATCGTGGGGCCGTTGGGACGGCCACTACGTCGTCGGCGATAAGGTGGTTCTCGCTTACACCGTTCACGGCACGAAGATTTACGACCAACCCGGCAGCGTGGAGCAGGACGGTCAGACTGCGTTCCTGCGCACGATCAAGATTGACGCGGCGAAAGCGGATTTGACTGCGCTCATTCTCGACGGCGAAGGCGCTGCGAAAATCGAGAACGGCGCGGCGGTCGTGGATTGCGGCAACGGCGTGATTGCCCGCGTCGAGTTGGTCGGCGCGCCGAAGGGCGCCTCGCTGGCTGTCGCGGATGGCAATCGTGTCGTGTTGAAAATCGCCGCGGCCACGGCCGGCTTGTTCAATGTCGTGATTTGGAAAGGCGCGAAGGCCAACGAGGCCCAGTTCGCCGCGCTCGCCGCCGTGAAGCCGGCGTTGGCGGATTTCGCCAAAGGCGCCCAACCGCACTGGCCCGAGCCGGTGCTCACGAAGGGCGTGCTCGAGAGCAACAAGACGCCCGACGGCGCGTTCGCCACCGACGTGCTCACCGCGCCGGACAAGAATCCGTGGAACCGCCGCGTGCGTTTCGGTGGGATGGACTTTTTCGCCGACGGCAAGCGCGCGGCGCTCAGCACGTGGGATGGTGACATCTGGATTGTCAGCGGCATCGACGAGACGCTCGAGAATCTCTCCTGGCGGCGGTTCGCCTCGGGTGGTTTCGAGACGCTTGGCCTGAAGATTGTCGATGACGTGATCTACACCAGCGGCCGCGACCAGATCACGCGGTACCACGA
>SIAT01000068.1 GCA_009691645.1 Pedosphaera sp.
AGTTGCCCACGCTCAAACTTTGGATCGGCGCGCAGGAGATGGTGACCGAGATCGCCCGCGCGCCTGCGGAACACGAGCGCGGGATGATGTTCCGCAAGCAGATGGGCGAACAGGAGGGGATGATCTTCATCTTTCCACAACCCAAACGCACCGCGTTCTGGATGAAGAATACGCTGGTGCCGCTCACCGCCGCCTACATCGGTAGCGACGGTGTCGTGCTCGAGTTGCACGATCTCAAGCCGCTCGATAAGACGCCGGCGACGGCCGCGAGCGACAAGGTGCGCTATGTGCTCGAAGTGCCAGAGGGTTGGTTCGTGCGACACAAGCTCGGCGTCGGCGCACTCATCCGCACCGAGCGCGGTTCACTGGAGGAAGCCTTTTTTGGCACGCGGTGAAACTCGCGCTCGCCCAGATCAACACCACCGTCGGCGACCTCGCCGGGAATGAGGCGCTCATTCTGAACGCCTATCGGCGTGGCGCGGCGGCCGGCGCGGAACTGGTCGTTTGCCCGGAGTTGGCCACCACCGGCTATCCGCCGCGTGACCTGTTGCTCAAAAGCGGTTTCATTTCCGGCAACCTCGCTGTGCTCGATCGTCTCGCTGCGGCGACGAATCAAGTGGGACTTGCTGTCGGCTTCGTCGGCGAAAATCAGAAGCGCCCGGGGCGCGCAGCAACGAACTCAGTCGCACTGTTGCAGCACGGAAAGATTCTTACCACCCGGTCGAAGATGCTGCTGCCGACCTACGATGTGTTCGACGAAGATCGTTATTTCGAGCCGGCTGAGGCGAACGCGCCGATCGAGTTCAATGGCCGCAAGATGGGCCTGACAATCTGCGAGGATTTTTGGAACGATGAGGATTTCTGGCGCGACCGCCGTTACCGGCGCAACCCGGCGATGGAACTCGCCGATGCCGGCGCGGAGCTGCTCATCAACGTCTCCGCCTCGCCGTGGCACTTTGGCAAGAACGTCACGCGCGAGACGATGCTCGCCAGCCTCGCAGCGAAAACGCAGCGCCCGATTGTCTATTGCAACCTCGTCGGCGGGAATGACGAGTTGGTGTTCGATGGAGCGAGTCTGGCGTGCGATGCGGCTGGCCGCGTGGTCGCACGCGGGAAGTCGTTCGAGGAAGATTTAGTATTGCTGGAAACCGATGCGCCCGCGCCCGCGCCCCTCGAGACATCTGCCGACGAAGAGCGATTGCATCAAGCGCTCGTGCTCGGCACGCGTGATTACCTTCATAAATGCGGTTTCAAATCTGCCGTGCTCGGCTTGAGCGGCGGGATTGATTCGGCGGTCGTCGCGTGCATCGCCGTCGCTGCGTTGGGCGAGGAAAATGTACGCGGCGTCTCCATGCCGTCGCAGTTCTCGTCGAAAGGCAGCCTCGACGACGCGCGTCTGTTGGCCGAGCGCCTCGGCATCCGTTGCGATGTCGTACCCGTCCAGAGCGCCTTCGCCACCTTGAAAGATGGGTTGAAGGATGTGTTCGACAACCGCGCCGAGGACACGACCGAGGAGAATTTGCAGGCGCGGTTGCGGGGCGTGATCTTGATGGCGCTCTCGAACAAGTTCGGTTCGCTCGTCCTCACCACCGGCAACAAAAGCGAATTGGCTGTCGGCTACTGCACCCTTTACGGCGACATGTGCGGCGGCCTCGCGGTCATCAGCGACGTGCCCAAGACGATGGTTTATCGCCTGGCGACGTGGATCAATCGCGAGCGCGAAATCATCCCGATTGCTTCCATCACCAAGCCGCCCTCGGCCGAACTGCGCGCGGATCAGACCGACCAAGATTCATTGCCATCCTACGACGTGCTCGACGCCATCCTCGAGGAGTACGTCGTGAAACAGCGCTCGGCGGCGGAGATAATCCGCGCCGGATTCGACACTGAAACAGTCCGGTGCGTGGTGCGATTGATTGACTCGAACGAATACAAACGACGCCAAGCTGCGCCGGGATTGAAGGTGACGACAAAGGCTTTTGGCGTCGGACGACGCATCCCGATCGCTCAGCGTTTTCGGGAAAATATCTGAGTTGTGGCGTGCAGCCGGTTTCGCGTCGGAACCACAGCTAATGGTGGTTGTGAATAACTGGCACCACAAAATACTTGATAGGCCAGCTTCGGCGACTAGCCTTCAAGCCAATGAGTTTTAGGGGAAAACTGATTGGTCTTTTGCTGCTTTTAGTCGTCGTGGCGGCCTTGTTTTACTTCACTCGTCCTTCCACAAAATCTTCCGTTCAGCCGCCTCAAGCCGCGCCGCAATCCAAGCCGCTTTTCACTTCAGGCGCGAAATCGGTCAGCTCGGATCCGGGTGAGCAAGCCGGTTTTGCGACTTCGGCCATCCTCGAAATGCCACGGCTGCCGCGGCGTGCGATGGCGGCGCGGATGAACGTGCCGCCACGTTCGACCAACCCCCAGACCGCGGCGATCGAGAGGATCACATTTGGTACGCGCTGGGGGCGTGAGCAGCAGCCGGAGATGGCGGCGTTTTCGAATTGGGCGGAGCGCTATGTGCGCGCGGCTACACTCGAGCAACGCGCCACAATGGAGTCCGATGGCGTGCGTCTGGCTGGAGCGCGGCGCGCGGCGGTCGCGGGGTTGATCCTGAAAAACCCGCGTGAGGCGATTGCGGTGACGGTGCCATTTTCCATCCGCCAGCAGTTGCCCGCAGCGGTGCAATCGCAACTCGAACGGCGCATCGGCGGTGTGGGTAAAATTTCGTTGAACGGCCTCGTGCCAGAGGAGAAAGGGAGCGTGCCGGAGCCGGTCATCCGCATAGCGATGGTGAACGGCGAGGAGTTCCGAGCCTACACTTACGGGCAGCGCGCGCAGCAGGGGACGCGGCAGGAGATTTCCGTTCAAGGCATCGCGCTGGAACATTCCCTTGCGGTGCTCGATAGCCCCGTGCGCGCATTGGATTTCGGTGAACGTCCCGCCGCTGTCCAGAAGATTACCACCATTGCCGTCGAAACACAGCCCAGCGCCGCGATCAAAGTGACGCCGGCCACGCCGGTGAATCAAAACAGCGGCGCGAAAACCGTCGTCACTGTGACGGTGACGCAGAAGCCGGCGGCTTTGACTCTCGCGAGCAGCAGGCCTGCGTTCAATGTGGAGAAGGTGACGGCGTTGCAATACGGAAGCTCCATTGCCATCGCTGCCACGCCGGAGCAGGTGCCGAAAATCGCAGAGAGTTTGGCGAACATCGAGCGCGCGGCGGGGCCGTCCAAGCCGGTCATTTCGTTAGCGGGTTCGGCTGTGCCGGTGAATCCCGAAGGCGAATACACAGAGTGGCCCGATTTGGAATGGACTCACGGAGAGAAGCGGCTGCTGTTGATTCGTATTGATTTTCCCGATCGCCGCGGCCAGCCCATCGCTGGCGGCAAGAAGGTGGATGCGACCGCTGCGCTGAAATTGATCCGCGAAGTGAACGCATTTTATCAGCAGAATTCCTACGGCAAGACATCGCTGGCATTGCGGGCGAGTGATGTGACGCCGGTTTTCACCCTGCCGAAAACCGCCACCTACTACGCCGTCAATGAACTGAACGACACGTTGCACGAGCATGCTCAAAAGCTCGCGGTGGCTGGCGGCTACAACCTCGGGGAGTACGATCGCATCGCGGTCATCTTCTCCTCGCTGACCCGGATTCGCTTCTCGAAAATCACCTACGGCGGTCTTGCCAACGTGGCGGCCAACCGGCTTTGGTTCAACGGCAGGTTCGACTTCGGTGCCGTCGCGCACGAGTTGGGCCACACCTACGGACTGCATCACGCGAACCTGTGGCGCACGACGGATCAATCGGTAATCGGCCCCGGAAGCAGCGTGGAATACGGCGACGTGTTCGATGTGATGGGCGACAACTGGTCGGCCACTTCCGCGAACCATTTCAATCACTTGTTCAAAACCATCCTCGGCTGGATCCCCAAAGAATCGGTCATCACGGCCACCGAGTCGGGCACTTATCGCGTGTACCGATTCGACACCGCTGCGGCGGACCTCACGTCGCCGTTGGCTCTGCGAGTGCCGCGGATGAATCGCGGCAACGACTACTGGATTGGCTATCGGAAACTCTTTGCGCAGTTGCAGGAATCGGCATGCGTGCTTTGGGGCGAACGTTTCAATGGCGAGAGCAACCTGCTCGACATGACCACGCCGGGCTACAATCCGCGCGACGGCGGTCTGCTTCCGCAACAGCCTTTCACCGACAATTCCTCCTCCATCAGTTTCGAAAACTTAGGCGTTGGCGTGGATGAGGAAGGGCGCGAGTACATCGACATCCAAGTCACGATGATCGCCGTGCCGATCTTTTCCGCGCAGCCGTTGGCGAACCAAACCGCCACCGCCGGCGGAACCATCGCGCTGACGGCCAGCGTGCAGAGCGAGGGGCGCGTGGCGTACCAATGGCAGAAGGACGGCGTGGATATCCTCGGCTCCAGCCGGATTGGCGGCGCGAAGACGGCCACGCTTGTGATTCGCGGCGCGCAGGCGACCGACGCGGGCCGTTACACCCTCAAGGCCATTTACGAAGGCGGCACGGTGTTGAGTGAAGAGGGGTTGGTCGAGGTCGTCACCAACACACGACCGGGAGCGCTCGCTTGGTTGCGGCAGTCCGGCGGCGATGTGGATCACATCAACTACGGCAACGCCGTGGCCGTGGATGCGGCGGGCAACGTCTTCGTGACGGGCGATTTCTCCGGCCAAGCTGTGTTCGGCGATATCACACTCACCAGCGTGGGCGAGACCGACATTTTTCTCGTGAAGTACGATCAGAACGGTGCGGTGCAATGGGCGCGCCGCGCGGGCGGCGTGGGAGCGGACGCTGGTAATCACGTGGCCGTGGATATTCCGGGCAACGTGTACATCACCGGTTGGTTCCGTGATTCAGCGACATTTGGAAATGTCACACTCACCAATACCGGCGAGTACACCATATTCGTCGCGCGTTATGACGCGAGCGGCAACCTGCGCTGGGCAGTCCGCCCCGATCGCAGCCAGTACAGCTACGGCAGCGCGGTGGCGGTGGATTCCGTCGGCAATGTTCTCGTCGCCGGCACGTACGAGGGCGCGATGCGATTCAACCAAACCGACCTGCGCGCTGTGGGCAAGACAGACGCTTTCCTTGCGAAGCTCGACTCGAATGGGCGCGCAACTTGGGCGCTCACCGCTGGCGGCGGCGGCGAAGATTTCGCAGCGGGCGTGGCGCTCGATGCGTCGGGCAATCCGCATCTTGCCGGTTCCTTTTCCGGCAACGCCTGGTTCGCTCGCAACTACATTAGCAGCCTCGGCGAGAGCGACATCTTCGTCGCCAAGTTCGATAAAAGCGGCGTGCTGCAATGGGCGCGTTCCGGCGGTGGGCGCGGCTCTGATTTCTGTGGCGCGGTGGCGGTGGATCGCACGGGCGCAGTGGTGGTCGCGGGCGATTTTGAACGGACGGCGGCGATCGGCGGCCAACTGCTCACGAGCCTCGGTGGTGCCGATATTTTTGTGGCGCGCTACACCGCGGATGGCCAGCCCTCTTGGGCGCAACGCGCTGGCGGCACTGAAATGGATTCCGCATACAGTCTGGTTGTGGATGCTGCTGGCAACATTCATGTGGGAGGTCAATTTCAAGGCAAAGCCGGTTTCGGCGACGCCGCAATGCTGATGAGTTTTGGTGAATCGGATATCTTCGTGGCGAAGTATGCTTCCACCGGCGCGCTGAGCTGGGTGAAGAAGTTCGGCGGAGCCGGTTACGACACCAGCGGCGGGCTGGCGCTCGACAGTTCGGGCGCGGTTCATGTCACCGGCGGCTTCGCGGGCGACGGGATATTCGATTCGACGACGCTTTCGACCATGGGTCTTCTCGAGTTTTTCTTGGTGAAGATCGGAGCGAAGTAATCCGCCGCCGTGCGCGCCGGTTTCAGGCGCATTAATTCATCTTGGTCTCCGGATGGCGTGGCGGGTAGATTCGGAGCAATGATTTCGCGAGCCAAATCCGAAGCGTTGTTCGCTGAGGCGCTCCAGCACATCCCCGGTGGGGTCAACTCTCCCGTGCGCGCTTTCCGCGCCGTCGGTGGCCAACCGTTCTTCGTGGACCGTGCCAAAGGTGCGCGCATCTGGGACGTGGACGGGAACGAGCTCATTGATTACGTTGGAACGTGGGGGCCGGCGATTCTCGGCCATGCGCATCCGAAAATCATCGCCGCCGTGCAGCACGCAGCCGAGCGCGGCACGAGCTTCGGTATTCCAAATCCGTTGGAGGTGACGATGGCGCGGCTCGTGAAGGCTGCCGTGCCGAGTGTGGAGAAGGTCCGGATGACCAGCTCCGGTACCGAGGCGTGCATGAGCGCCATTCGCCTCGCGCGCGGTTTCACGAAGCGCGACAAGATCATAAAGTTCGACGGCTGCTACCACGGCCACACGGATTCGTTGCTGGTGAAAGCCGGCTCGGGCGCGCTCACCTTCGGCCATCCCGACAGTGCAGGCGTGCCGGCCGCGTTCACGCAGCACACCATCGTTTTACCGTACAACGACGTTGAGTCGGTGAAAGCAGCTTTCGCAGCGAATCCCAGCCAGATCGCCGGCATCATTCTGGAACCGGTTCCCGGCAATGCCGGTCTTTATTTACCTCGGCCGGGTTATCTTGAAGCACTGCGCGAGATCACGGCGGCGAACGGTGCGCTGTTGATTTTCGACGAGGTGATGACCGGCTTCCGACTCGCGCGTGGCGGCGCGCAGCAGCGCTTTGGCATCCGACCCGACCTTTCCTGCTTTGGCAAAATCATCGGGGGCGGCCTGCCCGTGGGCGCGTTCGGTGGGCACGCGGAGATCATGGATTGCCTCGCGCCGCTCGGGCCGGTTTATCAAGCCGGCACGTTGAGTGGAAATCCACTCGCGATGGCGGCGGGCATCGCAGCGCTGGAGGAATTGGAGACGAGCGATGCGTGCCGCAAACTGGAGGAACTCTCTGCTCAACTGGAATCGGGAATGAAGGACGCAGCGAAAGCAGCAGGAGTGCCCGTCCAGTTCAACGCGTGCGGTTCGATGTTCTGCGTTTACTTCACCGACCGCCCTGTGCACAACCTCGCCGATGCGATGCACAGCGACCGCGCGCGGTTCGCGAAATACTTCCACGGCATGTTGGACGCGGGCGTGTACCTCGCGCCATCGCAGTTCGAGGCCGGTTTCATCAGCACGGCCCACACGCCGGCGGACATCGACACCACGGTGCGCGCTGCCGCGAAAGTCATGAAATCTCTTTGAGCTATGCGCATTCTTGCCCTTGATCACGGAACCGTCCGGATTGGCGTCGCGGTGAGTGACGAGTTGAAGATGATCGCTCAGCCGCTGGAGTTCATCCCCGCCCAGCCGTTCTCTGATTTTCTCGTGCGACTCAAGCAACTCCTGAAGGAGAAAGAGGTCGAGTTGGTGCTCATCGGAATGCCGCGCAACATGGACGGCAGCTACGGTCCCGCGGCGGAGAAGGTGCGGGAGTTCGTCGTCGTTCTGAAAGAGACCATCGGCGTGCCGATGCGGTTGTGGGACGAGCGCCTGACGACGGTGCAGGCCCACCGCCTGCTCGGCGAGGCAGGGATGAAAGCGAAGGATCGCAAGGGGAAGGTGGACCGCAGCGCCGCGGCCATTCTGCTGCAAAGTTATCTCGACGGGCTGCAATAAGGCCAGATCGCTGGGGAGATGAACCTCATCAAGTTCAAACTGACAATCGCCTACGACGGCACGGCCTACGACGGTTGGCAGGTGCAGAAAACAGGCACCGGCGTGCAACAGAAAGTCGAGGAGGCGCTGGCGCGACTTTTTCCAAGCGCACCGCGATTGCACAGTTCCAGTCGCACGGACACCGGCGTTCACGCACGCGGGATGGCGGCGCACTTCGAGGTGCCGCGCGCTGAGTTCAAGATGCCGGTGGCGAAGCTGCGGATCGCGGTCAACGCGCATCTGCCCGAGGATATCCGCGTGATGTCGGCCGTGCGGGCGAAGTCGGATTTCCATGCGCGCTTCGACGCCACGGGCAAACAGTATCGCTACTTCGTCTGGAACTACGAGGCGATGGACCCGCTTCGCCGCACGCAGGCGTGGCACATGCCGCGTCCGAAACTCGACCTCGCCGCGATGCACATGGCCGCGAAACTCTTTGTCGGCACGCACGACTTTCGTTCGTTCGCCGCGAACCGTGGAGATGTGTTGAAGGACGCGGTGCGGACGCTCACGCGGTGCGGGTTCCGCTGCAGCGGCCCACTGCTCACGTTCGTCATCGAGGGCGACGGTTTTCTTTACAAGATGTGTCGCGGCATCGTCGGCACGGTTGTGCAAGTGGGGCAGGGGAAGATCGCCGCCGCGGATGTGAGGAAGATTCTTGAGCACCGCGACCGGCGCGTGGCCGGGATGTCCGCGCCGGCGCACGGGCTTGTGCTGTGGAAGGTCTATTACAAGAAAGGCACGTTGCCGAAGCGACCGCGCAATGTCGTTGGTCAGGCGCTAGCATGAGCCGATGAACATCGTTCTCGTCGAGCCCGAGATTCCACCGAACACGGGTAACGTGGCGCGGCTCTGCGCCGCCACGAAAACGAGCCTGCACCTCATCGAGCCGTTCGGTTTCAAGCTGGACGACGCGCAGTTGAGGCGCGCTGGGATGGATTACTGGCAGCACGTGGAATGGAGGCGCTGGACGGATTGGGCGGCTTTCCAATCGGCGTTGCCACCGGAAGCCCGGCTTTGGTTCGTGGAGCAAGGTGGCGCTCGGCGTTACGATGAAGTGGCATTCGGTGCGGAGGATTACCTCGTGTTCGGCCGCGAGACGGCGGGGTTGCCGAAGCCGTTGCTGGAAGCGAACCGTGAGCGGTGTCTGCGCATTCCGATGTTCAATCCCGCCGCGCGTTCGCTGAACCTCTCCAACTGCGTCGCGCTCGTGCTTTACGAGGCATTGCGTCAGCAGGGGTTTGGCGGGGAAATTTGACGCGTCGGCGCAAAAGAAACGGCCCTGCGATTCCGGAACGCCGCT
>SIAT01000069.1 GCA_009691645.1 Pedosphaera sp.
GCGCCAGCTTCAGAGGATGAAAGAGGGGCGCGACAAAAAAGAGGAGGTCGCCATCAAGCCCGACGAGTACACGGTGAAAGGCATCTTCGACGTGGGCTACTACGAATACAACGTCTCGGTCATCGTCGGTTCGCTCGCCAACGCGCAGGATCTCTACGACCTCGGCGAGAATGTGCACGGCTTGATGGTGATGCTCGACGATCCGTTCAAAGTCGAGGCTGTGCGGCGTGAGTTGTATGAGGCGCTGCATCGCGGCGGCGGCGAGTACATCGTCACCACGTGGCCCGAGGAGAACGCCGGCTTGCTGCAGGCGGTGATGGTGGAGAAGAGCGTGATGTTCTACATCCTCTTCTTCATCATGATCGTCGCCGCGTTCGGTATTACCAGTGTGCTCATCACGTTCGTCGTTCAGAAGACGCGCGAGATCGGCGTGCTCAAGGCGCTCGGCGCGACCAGCGGGCAGGTGATGGGCGTGTTCCTCAGTCAGAGCCTCGTGGTGGGCCTGATCGGGGTGCTCGGCGGGTTCGGTCTCGGCTGGCTCGCGCTCGCTTATCGAAACGAGTTTCTTCTGGCGATGCGGAAACTGACCGGCTTCGAGCTGTTTCCGCAGGCCATCTATAATCTGCCCGAGTTGCCAGCCGTGATTGTCCCCAGCGAAATCATACTTATCTGCGGCGGGTCAATGCTGCTCTGTGTGCTGGCGGGTTTGCTGCCGGCGTGGTACGCGGGCCGGCTCAAGCCAGTGGAGGCGTTGCGCTATGAGTGAACCTGCCAACGCGAAACTGGCGGTCCCGCTGTTGCGGGCGACAGATCTCGCCAAAACCTACTTCACCGGCGAGCAACCGCTCGAAGTGCTGCACGGCGTGGGCATCGAGGTCGGCGCGGGCGATTTCGTCGCGTTGCGTGGCGTTTCCGGTGCGGGGAAGAGCACGCTGCTGCACCTGCTCGGCGGGTTGGACGCGCCGACGGCGGGCGAGGTCTGGTTCGAGGGCCAACCGCTCAGCGCGATGTCGGCCGTGGCACTCGCCCGGTTTCGGAATACGCACGTCGGTTTCATTTTCCAAGCGT
The DNA here is from genome assembly GCA_009691645.1 of Pedosphaera sp. GTDB lineage: Bacteria > Verrucomicrobiota > Verrucomicrobiia > Limisphaerales > SIAT01 > SIAT01. The sequence goes on from SIAT01000069.1 coordinate 1,069, forward strand.
ACCACCTGCTGCCGGACCTCGACGCGGTGGAGAACGTCGCTCTTCCTGCGCGGATGGCGCGTGTGCCGTTCGATGAGGCGGAGAAACGCGCGGTGGATTTGCTGAAGCATGTCGGGCTGGGCGCGCGGTTGGGGCACCGGCCATCGCAGCTTTCCGGCGGCGAACAGCAGCGCGTGGCCATCGCGCGCGCGCTCATCAACCGTCCGCGCCTTCTTCTGGCCGATGAACCGACCGGCAATCTCGACTCGCACACGGGCGAGGAGATTATCCGCCTGCTCGCCGGCCTTCGCGAGGAACGAGGCGTGACGCTCGTGATCGCCACGCACGATGCGCGTGTGGCCGCCCACGCGCAGCGTGTGGTCGAGTTGGAGGATGGCCGGCTGAAATGAAGTGGGACTGGAGATTCGCACCCGCCCGCCGCTTCTTTCCTTTGTTGCACGGGTGGAAGCGGTTGCCTAAGCTCCGCGAAGTTGGAAAGTATGAAGGTTTATATTGACGGCAAATTTTACGACGAGCAGGACGCGAAGATCTCCGTGTTCGATCACGGCCTGCTTTACGGCGATGGCATCTTCGAGGGCATCCGGACCTACAACGGTCGCGTGTTCAAGCTGAAGGAGCACATCCAGCGGCTCTATTATTCGGCCAAGGCGATTCTGCTCACCATGCCGATCACGCCGGAGGAGATGACGAAGGCGGTGGTGGAGACCTGCCGCGCGAATGATTTGCGCGATGGCTACGTTCGCCTCGTTGTCACGCGTGGTGTCGGCACGTTGGGGCTGAACCCGAACCGCTGCAAGCATCCGTCGGTCATCGTCATCGCCGGCAAGATCCAGTTTTATCCGGAGGAGATGTACAAGAACGGGATGGAAATCGTGACGGTGGCGACGACGCGCAACCTCGTCAACGCCGTCAACCCCGCCATCAAGTCGCTGAACTATCTGAACAACATCCTCGCGAAGATTGAGGCGAACATTGCCGGCGTCGAGGAAGCGATCATGTTGAACAGCGACGGCTTCGTGGCGGAATGCACGGGCGACAATATTTTCATGGTGAAGGGCAAGCAGTTGCTCACGCCGCCGCTCTCGGCCGGCGCGCTCTACGGCATCACGCGCGGCGTGGTGATGGATCTCGGTCGCGATGCCGGACTGCAAGTGGGCGAACCGAACCTGACGCGTTACGACTTTTTCAACGCCGACGAATGTTTCCTCACCGGAACCGGTGCGGAGCTGATTCCCGTGGTGAAGATTGACGGTCGCCAGATCGGCACGGGTCAACCAGGGGGGGTGACGCACGATTTGATTGAGCGTTACCAAACCTTGACGAAGAGCACGGGTGAGCCGATATAAAATTTAAGGGGCTATGCTTTGCTGCCAGTGCAACCAGAATGAGGCCACCGTCCACCTGACCGAGGTCGTGGGGGACAAGATGAAGAAGGTGGACCTCTGTGAGGCGTGCGCCAAGGCCAAGGGCGTGAGTGATCCCGCCGGTTTCGCTCTGGCGGATTTGCTGCTCGGTCTCGGCGCTTCCCAGCAGGTGGAACAGTCGGCGGGCGCCGAGGGCGGGCAATTGGCCTGTGCGAACTGCGGTTTTACGCAGGCGGATTTCAAGAAGACCGGCCGTCTCGGTTGTTCGGAATGTTACAACAGTTTCGCCGACGGTCTCGAGGGCGTGCTCAAGACGATGCACAAAGGCACGCGCCACGTCGGCAAAGTACCGAAGGCGCTCCGGCAGGTGCGCGATGTCTCCGACCAACTCAAGACGCTCCAGAAGAAGTTGGATAAGAGCATCACGACGGAGGATTTCGAGCAGGCGGCCGTGTTGCGCGACGAGATCAAGAAGCTCCAGAAGCGGCTCACTGAAGTGGCCGCCCCCGAGCGATGAACATCCACGAATTCCTCAGCACACCGCTGGAAAGCTGCCAGCGCGCTGGGCCGCATGACGGCGTGGTGCTCTCCAGTCGCGTGCGGTTGGCGCGCAACATCAAGGCCGTGCCGTTCCCCGGCCGCGCCAAGAAAAGCGAGCGGGTGAAGGCCTGCGACTTGATTCGCAAGGGCGTGGAGGAGTTGCCCGAGATGGCCGGCGCGTTCGCCGATTCGATGGAGCACCTCGGCGCGATGGACAAGCAGATCCTCGTCGAGCGCCATCTCATCAGCCGCGAGCATGCGGCCAAGAGCGCGGGCAGCGGTTTCGTGCTGAGCCGCGACGAGACGCTCTGCGTGATGATCAACGAGGAGGATCATCTGCGGATGCAGTCGCTCCAGCCGGGGCTTCAGCTCAAGAAAGCGTGGCAGGCGATTGACGAAGTGGACTCGCGCTTGGAGACGAAGCTCGATTTCGCCTTCTCGTCGGACTTGGGTTATCTCACCGCCTGTCCGACGAACCTCGGCACCGGCATCCGCGTCAGCGCGATGCTGCATCTGCCCGGGCTCGTGTTGGCGGAGCACATCAACCAGATCATCCAAGCCGTCACCAAGCTCGGCCACGCGGTGCGCGGCCTTTACGGCGAGGGCACCGAGGCGCTCGGTCATGTTTTCCAAGTCTCGAACCAGATGACTCTCGGTGAGAGCGAGTCGGACATCGTCGAGCGCATCCACAAGGTGCTGCTGCAGATCATCGAGCACGAGATGAACGCGCGCTCCAGCATGCTTCAGACGAAGCCGAAGGTGCTCTTCAACCAGATTGGCCGCGCCTACGGCACCCTTGCGCATGCGCACTCCATCACCTCGAAGGAGACGATGAACCTCCTCTCGCTGATGCGCCTCGGCGTGGGCCAGGGGATGTTTCCCGGCGTGGAGAAGGCGCTGCTCGATGAACTGTTCATCACCACGCAGCCGGCTCATTTGCAGAAACAATTCACCGAGAAGCTCGAAGCGGACGAGCGGGACATCCTGCGCGCGGACATGTTGCGCGACCGGCTCAAGAAAGTGGCCGGCCCAGTGATTCCGGCTTAGATTGGGGAACGATGCGGAAGAGGAGCACGCAGCGGTGCTGAAGGAGTTGAGGTCGAGTTGGATGCTGGACAAAACAACCAGCCCAAAGCATTTATAACACTATGAGCGACGAAGCGATGAGCAACTTCACCCCGCGAGCCCAGCAGGTGCTCGCGCTGGCGCGCAAGGAAGCCGACCGGTTCAACCACAACTTTGTCGGCACGGAGCATCTGCTGCTCGGCCTCATCAAGCTGGGGCAGGGGGTCGCCGTCAACGTGCTCCAGAAGATGGGACTCGACCTCGACACCGTGCGGTTGGAGGTCGAGAAGCAGGTCGGCACCGGTCCCGACCAGAAGCAGTCGGGGAACATCCCCTACACGCCGCGCGTGAAGAAAGTGCTCAACCTCGCCCAGAAGGAAGCCAAGGCTCTCAGTCACACCTACGTCGGCACCGAGCACGTTCTGCTCGGTCTGCTCCGCGAAGGCGAGGGAGTCGCCGCCCGCGTGCTCAAGAATCTTGACGTGGACATCGAGTTGACGCGTCAGGAGATTTTGAAGGAATTGGATCCGAACTTTGCCGCGCAGGAAGAGGCCGCGCAGCAGGGTGAGTCGGGCGAGGAGAAGCCCGCGCCGTCAAAGAAATCCGAGGGCAAGACGCCGGCGTTGAAGGCGTTCGGCCGCGATCTCACTGAGATCGCCAAGAAAGGTGATTTGGATCCAGTCATCGGCCGCGCGAACGAGATCGAGCGTGTCATCCAGATTCTTTGCCGTCGCACCAAGAATAATCCCGTGCTGCTCGGCGAGGCCGGGGTCGGCAAGACGGCCATCGTCGAGGGTCTCGCGCAGGAGATTGCCAAGGGCAACGTGCCGGAGTTGCTCCGCGAGAAGCGCGTGGTCACGCTCGACCTCGCGTTGATGGTCGCCGGCACCAAGTACCGCGGCCAGTTCGAGGAGCGCATCAAGGCGGTGATGGACGAGATCCGCCGTGCCAAGAACGTCATTCTTTTCATCGACGAGCTGCACACCATCGTCGGGGCCGGTTCCGCCGAAGGCACGATGGATGCCTCGAACATCATCAAGCCGGCCCTCAGCCGTGGCGAGTTGCAGTGTGTCGGCGCCACCACGCTCAACGAGTATCGTAAGTACATCGAGAAGGACGCCGCGCTCGAGCGCCGCTTCCAAAACGTGCGTGTCGAGGCCCCTTCCATCGAGGAAGCGGTGCAGATTCTCAAAGGTCTTCGCTCGAAGTACGAGGATCACCACAAAGCGATCATCACCGACGCCGCCATCGAGACGGCCGTCAAACTTTCCGACCGTTACATCACCTCCCGTTTTCTTCCGGACAAAGCCATCGACGTGATGGACGAAGCCGGTTCGCGCGCGCGCATCACCGCGATGACTCGCCCGCCTGACGTGAAGCACATCGAGAGGGAGATCGAGGAGATCAAGGCCAAGAAAGAGAAAGCCATTCGCGAGCAGGATTTCGAGGGTGCTGCCTCGATGCGCGATCAGGAGAAACAGGCGAAAGAGAAGTTCGAATCCGTGCTCAACACTTGGAAAACCGTGCGCGAAGAGAAGCGCGTGACCGTGGATGAAGAGGGCATTCTACACGTCATCTCCAAGTGGACCGGCGTGCCGCTCCGGCGGATGGAGAAGGACGAGATCAAGAAGCTGCTCGATCTCGAAAAGGAGCTGTGCAACGTCATCATCGGCCAGGACATCGCCGTCACCGCGCTCTGCAAAGCGCTGCGCCGCTCGCGCGCGGATCTCAAGGATCCGAAGCGCCCCATCGGCACTTTCGCGCTACTCGGGCCGACCGGCGTGGGCAAGACGTTGCTGGCGAAAACCGTCGCCGAACAGTACTTCGGGGATAGCAAGGCGCTCATCCAACTCGACATGAGCGAGTACATGGAGAAGTTCAGCTCCTCGCGAATGGTCGGCTCGCCCCCCGGTTACGTGGGTTACGAGGAAGGTGGCCAACTCACCGAGCAGGTGCGCCGCCGGCCTTATTCCGTGGTGCTCTTCGACGAAATCGAGAAGGCCCATCCCGACGTGATGAACATGCTCCTTCAGATTCTTGAGGAAGGCAAATTGACGGACAACATGGGCCGCACGGTGGACTTCCGGAACACGATTATCCTCCTCACCTCGAACCTCGGCTCCGAGACCATCAAGAAGAATTCGAGCATCGGGTTCGGCAACGTTTCAGGAGAGGGCGACTATGAGAAGATGCGCGAACGCATTCTTGAAGAGGCCAAGAAAGCCTTCCGCCCCGAGTTCCTGAACCGGCTCGATGACGTCATCGTCTTCCACTCGCTCACCAAGCCCAATCTCATCACCATTCTCGACCTCGAGATCAACAAGGTGCTCACCCGGCTCAAGGCCCGGAACATCACGCTCCAGCTCGACGATAAGGCGAAGGACTTCCTCGTGGAGAAGGGCTACGATCCGGCCTTCGGCGCGCGTCCGATGCGCCGCTCAGTCGAGCGCTACCTCGAAGATCCGCTCGCCGAGGAGATTCTCAAAGGCACCTTCCACGAGAGCGATCCTGTTGTTGTCTCGGCCGAGAAAGACAAGCTCACCTTCACACAGAACGCCGCGGCATCCGGCGCGCTCTCGAGCTGAGACTGAGATGGGAATGCCCTTTAGCGCGAACGCTATCCGCCTGTGCCGGCGGCAGGAATAATGACGATGAGCGGGACGCCAGCCAAATGGTTCATTCGCACCGTCGCCGACCTCGGCGGTTTCACGCTGCTCGCGGCCGAGGTGCTGCGTTCGCTCGTCAGCGTGCGTCCGAGTTTTCGTGACCTCGTCTACCAACTCTACTTCATCGGCGTGAAGTCGCAGTCGGTTGTGCTCATCACCGGCGCGTTCACGGGAATGGTTCTCTGCGCACAAGCTTTTTTCCAATTCCAAAAGGTGAAGATGGAGACTGGGACGTTGGCCTTGGTGGGCGTCTCGATGTCGAGCGAGCTGGGGCCGGTGCTCACGGGTTTGATGGTCGCTGGTCGCGTCGGCGCGGCGATGGCTGCCGAGTTGGGAACGATGCGCGTGACCGAGCAGGTTGATGCGTTGCGCACGCTTGCGACTCATCCGGTGGATTATCTCGTCGTTCCGCGCTTTCTCGCGACCTTGATTGCGATGCCGCTGCTCACCATCGAAGCCATCGCCGTCGGTATCGGTTCAGCATACGTCGTGGGCGTGCATTTTCTCGGCATCGACGCGGCCTACTCATGGGCACATATGTTGAAGTATGTCGGCAAGAGCGACATCGCGATGGGAATGTTCAAGACCCTCTGTTTCGGCATGATCATCGCTTTGGTCGGCTGTTACAAAGGGCTGAACTGCCGTGAAGGAGCCGAGGGTGTCGGTCACGCCACTACCGAAGCGGTCGTCACGGCATCAATCTCCATCCTGATGAGTAACTTTTTTCTCACACTGGCGCTCCGCGGATTACTGGAATGATGATTGAGGTGCGCGATCTGAAAAGGAGCTTCGGTACGCACTGTGTGTTGGATGGTGTCAGCTTTCGAATCGATGCCGGTGAAGCGGTCGTGATCATGGGCCGTAGCGGCGGCGGCAAAAGCGTTTTGCTCAAACACCTCGTCGGCCTTCTCTCGCCGGACGCGGGCGAAGTGCTCGTCGATGGCCGAAACATCGCGAATCTTGGCGAGCGACAGATGCTCGAGGTGCGCAGCAAGTTCGGGGTGCTCTTCCAAGGAGCCGCTTTATTTGACTCGCTCACGGTGGCGGAGAATGTCGGTTTTGCGCTGAGTCGGTCTGGCAAATGCACGCCGGCGGAGGTTGCAAACCGCGTGGCCGAGATGCTCGATATGGTTGAGCTTCCCGGCATTCAGGATAAAAAGCCGGCGGAGCTTTCCGGCGGGATGCGCAAACGTGTGGGTCTTGCCCGTGCCATCGTCCATCGTCCGGCCATCGTGTTGTATGATGAGCCGACGACAGGCCTTGACCCAGTGGTGTCGGACAGCATTGACCAACTCATCCTGCGCGTTTGTGAGCAAATGAAGGTAACCTCGATTGTCGTGACTCACGACATGCGCAGCGCGCGGCGCATAGGAAAGCGGATTCTGTACCTGCGCGATAGGCGGATTTATCTCGACGCGCCGACCGAGGCGGTCTTCGCTTCAACGGACCCAGCGGTCCATCGGTTTGTGAACGGTATTTCGATCCCGAAGGAGATCACGTTTTGATGAAGAACGAACGGATGCAATTGAAAGTGGGGATGTTTATCGTCGTCGGCTTGGCGCTGATTGCCGGGCTCGCGATGGTTTTCACCAAAGGCTTCAGCAAGTGGGATCCGACCTATGAAGTGCGCCTCCTCACGCCCAATGCCGTTGGCATCAAGCCCGGCGTCGGCGTGCTGATGTCTGGTGTCCGCGTGGGCGATGTGGCTAGCGTCGAGTTGGTCAGTGGTACCAATCCCGTGGCGCTGGGGTTGAAGATCGCTAAGAATCTAAAAATCCACAGCGCCGCGCAGTTCAGGATCGAGATGTCCGGCTTCCTCGGTGATCAGTATGTTGCCATCATTCCGCCGCAGAACCCCGAGTCGCCGCAGAACCCCGAGTCGTATCTCAAGCCGGGCGACGAAAGGATCTGCGCCGAACCGTTCAACATCCAAGGTGCGGCGCGCAAGGCGGAACGCCTGTTCGAGAGCCTCGATGCCGCCGTGCGCAAAGTGGATGGTGTGGTGAGCCGTGTGGATCGGACGCTTCTCGCGGAAGAGACGATCACGAATCTCACCACCGCGCTGGCGAACTTTCAGAAGATTTCCGACCGCTTGAATAAGGTGGGCAACAACCTGGAGGAGGTCTCGCAAATTGGCGTGAAGATGGTCGGGCGCATCGATGATTTGATTGCCACGAATTCTCCGCCGCTGACGCAGAGCATAAGCAACTTCGTCCAGTTTTCCAGCAAGCTCGACCGCACCGCGGCTGACTTGGAGCGTATCGT
>SIAT01000070.1 GCA_009691645.1 Pedosphaera sp.
CGAGACGGTGAAGTTGCTCGAAGGTTTCGCGTGGCAGGACACGCACGAGATGTTGAACACGTTCCGCTGGGGCCCGGACGGCTGGCTGTACGGTTGCCACGGCGTCTTCACGCACTCGCATGTGAAAGGGGTGGGCGCGCCGGACAGCGTTACTCCACCAGAAAAACCGGGCACCAGTAAACGCGACGGCTTGCTTCGACCCCTCGGTGCAGTTAAAAGTGCCGCCACACAATGAACACTGCCAGCCTCCTCCCCGCATCTCTTCGCGCTCTCACTCTCGCCGTCACGACTGCGTTTGCCCTCGTGGCCGACGCGGCTGAGCCGGCGAAGAGTCCCGTCGCCAAAGCATTGTCGCCCGTCGAGGCGGCCAAAAAGCTCACTGTGCCGGAGGGTTTCCGCGTCTCGCTTTTCGCCGGCGAGCCGGATGTGGCCCAACCGATTGGCATCACTTTCGACGATCGCGGCCGGCTTTGGGTCGTCGAGTGCCACACCTACGACAACAACAAGGTCAACTTCGACATGAAGCAGCACGACCGCATCGTGATCCTCGAGGACACGGATGGCGACGGGCGCTTCGATAAGCGGAAGGTTTTCTGGGACAAGGCGCAGAAGCTCACGAGTGTCGTGGTCGGTTTCGGCGGTGTCTGGGCGCTCGCCGCGCCGAATCTGTTTTTCATCCCCGACGCCGATGGCGATGACGTGCCCGATGGCCCGCCGCAGGTGGTGCTCGATGGTTGGGATGGCAACAAGATCCGCCACAACATCGTCAATGGACTCAAGTGGGGGCCGGACGGCTGGCTCTACGGCCGGCACGGCATCCAAGCCACGTCGATCGTCGGCAAACCCGGCACGCCGGACGATCAGCGCACGCAGATCAACTGTGGCGTCTGGCGTTTTCACCCGACGCGCCGCGCCTTCGAGGTCGTTGCACAAGGCACGACGAATCCGTGGGGTCACGACTGGGACGCGCACGGCCAGCTTTTCCTCATCAACACCGTCATCGGCCATCTCTGGCACATCGTGCCCGGCGCGCATTACCGCCGGATGTACGGCGAGCATTTCAAGACGAACACGTATCAGTTGATGGAACAGACCGCCGACCATTTCCACTGGGACACCGGCGAGCAATGGGGCGCAGTGAAGAAGGGAATGACCGCCACAACCGACCAGGCCGGCGGCGGCCACGCGCACTCGGGGCTGATGATTTACAACGGCGACAACTGGCCGGAGAAATATCGCGGCCAGCTCTACACCATCAATCTGCACGGCCTGCGCATCAATAGCGACCGACTCGAACGGCGCGGCAGCGGCTACGTCGCCAAGCACGGGACCGACTTTGCGAAGACCACCGATGTCTGGTTCCGCGCGGTCGAACTCGATTACGGCCCCGATGGCGGCGTGTACGTCGCCGATTGGTCGGACATCGGCGAGTGCCACGAGAACGACGCGGACGGCGTCCACCGCGAGACCGGCCGCATCTACAAAATCAGCTACGGCACACCGAAAGCCACTGGAGCACTCGACCTCGCCAAGATTTCTGACGCCGAGCTAGTGAAGCTGCTCACGCATCGCAACGAATGGTTCGCGCGCCGCGCACAGCGTCTGCTGCAGGAACGCGCCGCCGCCGGCAAGCTCGCCGCCGTGACGCGCCCCGCTTTGCAGAAGCTCTTCGAACAGGCGGACACCGAGCCGCAGAAGCTCCGCGCGCTTTGGTCGCTGCGCGTCACCGGCGCGCTCGATGCCGCCGCACTGGAGAAGCTGCTGGCCCACTCGAGCGAACATGTCCGTTGGTGGGGCATCCAGTTCCTCAGCGACGACAAGGCCGTCACACCCGCGGTGTTGGCGAAGTTCAGCGCGCTGGCGCGCGAAGGGAAATCCGCTCTCGTCCGGCTCGCGCTCGCGTCGGCTTTGCAGAAACTTCCCGTGGCCGATCGCTGGGCCGTCGCCGAACCGCTGCTCGCGCACGCCGAGGACGCCACCGATTCGAATCTGCCGTTGATGATCTGGTACGGACTCGAGCCGGCCGTCGCGGCGGACAAAATCCGTGCGGCGCAACTCATCGCCAAAAGCCAACTGCCGAAGGTCCGCGAGCTCATCACGCGCCGGCTGGCCACGCCGTGAACCGCGCCGGTTGTCGGAACAAAGGATTGCGCGACGAAAGACCGTTTGATTAGAGTGCCGTCGTCCGCCGTCATATTTCCCCGAAATAAAACCCTATGAAACTCATCCCCATCATCACCCTCGCCGCATTCACTTTCACCGCTCAACTTCACGCCGCCGAGAAACACGGCGACGCCCACGCCAGCGCGTGGACCGGTGTGAAGCAGCTCGTTGCTGTGTTGCAGTCAACTGCCGGCAACAAGTGCAAAGGCACTGTGCGCTTCATCCAAGAGGGGGAGAAAATCAAGATCGTGGCTGAAGTCGAGGGACTCACGCCGAATCAGAAACACGCCATGCACATCCATGAGTTTGGCGATTCCACTTCCGCTGACGGCACGAGCGCTGGCGGTCATTACAACCCAGAGAAGCACGATCACGGTCTGCCGACCGGTCACAAGCGTCACGCCGGCGATCTCGGCAACCTGCAGGCCGATGCCAACGGCAAGGCCAAGTATGAAATCGTCGTGGACAACGTCACGCTCGCCGGCTTGAAGAACCCGGTCATCGGTCGCGGCGTGATCGTCCACGCCAAGCCCGACGACGGCGGGCAACCGGTCGGCAACGCCGGCCCGCGCATCGCTTGCGGCGTGATCGGCATCGCGCAAGTGGCGCCCCCGGCTACCAAGAAATAATCGCACGCGCCGCGGTCCCGATGAAGTCCCCCGCCCCGCTTTGGTTCACATTCGCCGCGGCATTCCATCTTGCCGCGGCGGATAGTCCACTCACGCCCGAGCAGTCGCGCAGGTCGTTCCAAATTGAGGAAGGTCTCCGCGTCGAGCTCGCGGCCGCCGAGCCGGACATCGCCTCGCCCGTTGCACTCGGGTTCGACGAACGCGGTCGGCTGTTCGTGGCTGAGAGTCGCGGCTATCCGCATTTCGGAAAAACGCCACCGCCCACGCGCGGGGTCATCGCGTTGTTGGAAGATGCGGATGGCGACGGGCGTTTCGAGAAGCGCACTGTCTTCGCCGACGGGTTCACGTTTCCGAACGGCGTACTGCCGTGGCGAGGCGGCCTGTTCGTCACGTGCGCACCGGACATCTTTTATCTGAAGGACACCGACGGCGACGGCCGCGCCGATGTGCGAAAGGTCGTGCTCACCGGCTTCGGCACGAACAGCACCGAGCAACTTCGCGTGAGCCATCCGACGCTCGGGCTGGACGGCTGGGTCTATCTCACGAGCGGTCTCGTCGGTGGACAAATCACTTCACCAATCAAACCGGAACGACCCGCCGTGGCGTTCACGAAGAACGATTCGCGTTTCCATCCGGACACGTTCGCGTTCGAAGTGCTCGGCGGACAGGCGCAATTCGGTTTGGCATTCGACGCCGCGGGCCGCCGTTTTGTCTGCTCGAATCGAAACCCGCTGCAGCACGTCGTCTTCGAACCGCGTCACACCGCGCGCAATCCTCACTTCACTCTCATCGAAACGATCCACGATGCCGCGATGCCGGGGGCAGCGGCGAAAGTCTGGCCGCTCAGCGCGGACACCACGACGGCGGGCTTCATGCCCAGTCTGCTCGGCGCACCACACGCGGGCACGTTCACCTCCGCCTGCGGCATCACAATCTTCGGCGGCGACGCGCTCACGTCCGCGCACAGAGGTAATGCCTTCGTCTGCGAGCCGGCACAGAATCTCGTGCAACGGCAGATACTCTCGCCCGATGGCGCCACGTTTGCCGCGCGCGTCGACGGGCCGGGCCGCGAATTTCTCGCCACGCGCGACACGTGGTTCCGCCCGGTCTTCACCTCCACCGGTCCCGATGGCGCGCTCTACATCTGCGACATGTATCGCAAGACCATCGATCACCCGCAGTATTTGCCCGAGGTCGTGCGCGCGACGACCGACTTCGAAAGCGGCAAAGACAAGGGCCGCATCTGGCGCATCGTTTCCACCAAAACTTTGACGAAGAAAAAGCCGACAGCTCTCGCTAAATCCACTTCGACAGAGTTGATAAAAATCCTCGGCTCGGCCAACGGCTGGGAACGCGACACGGCGCACCGACTGCTGAACGAAACAGTCACGCTTTCAGAACCGGCATTGCGCGCAGCCGCCACTAGCGGCACGAACGAACACGCCCGCCTGCGTGCATTGCACCTGTTGGCCGCGCACGGCCTGCTGGATGCGAAGCAATTGGCCGCTGCTTTCAATGACAAACATCCGCTCGTGCGCGAGACCGCGCTGCGTTTGGCCGAGTCGCACATGGCGGGCGCCGCCGCACTCGCCAGCCAGGCCGCCGCGCTGGCGACGGACGCCGATGCACGTGTGCGCTTCCAGTGTGTGCTTACTTTAGGCGCAGCTCCGAAGGGAGCGCCTTTGCAATCACTCGTAGAAATCATGGCTCGCACCGGCGACGATCGCTGGACACGTGCGGCAGTGCTTTCCTCTATCGGCACAAATGCCGTGGCGTTCCTCGATGCCTCCGCCGCCCGTTCACAGAGCGCGATTCACGCCGCATCTGTTCGCGAATTGGGTCGGATGATCGGCTCGCACCACTCAACGAACGAAATCTTTTCTGTGACGGCACGGCACTTGGGGACAACTGCATCTTTGAGTAATCCCGCGCGAATGGCATTGCTGACGGGATTGGGCGAGGGTTTTCGCCAGAACCCCGCAGTGAAAAGTGCGCGGCTTCACGAATGGTTGCCTGCTTCCTCCACTGCGCGCGAAGAAGTGGATCGCCTCTTCGCCACCGCAGCAGGACTCGCGACGAATCGGCTGCAAGCCGCCGCGTTGCGTTTGGACGCCATTCAACTTCTCGCGCACGCGCCTCCGGATTTCGCCGGCAATAAACTGGCGAGTCTGCTCCGACTCGAAGAATCATCGGAAACTCAACTCGCCGCTGTGCGGTCGCTGGGCCAGTTACGCGACGTGAAACAACTCACGCCGTTGCTGGAACGTGCGCGTTGGCGGGGCCATTCGCCGGCGGTACGCGAGGCCGTGCTCACCGCGATGTTCGAGCAATCGGCGGCGTGGCCGGCATTGCTCGGTGCGCTCGAGGCCGGCATCGTGCCGATCTTCGCCGTCACGCCGCAACGACGTGCGCTGTTGAGTAAGTCATCCAACAATGAAGCAGCGACGCGTTCGGCGAAGCTCTTCGCAGCAGTTCAAACGGGCGACCGGATGAAGGTCTTCGAAGAACACAAGTCCGTGCTGACGATGAAAGCCGACGCGACAGCGGGGAAGGCGGTATTTGTGCGCGCCTGCGCGGCCTGTCACACACACGGCAGCGAGGGCGCGGCCGTCGGCCCCGATCTGACCGGCGTGCGCAACCAACCGGCCGAGGCGCTGCTGTTGCACATCCTCGTGCCGGATCTCGAAGTCCTGCCGGGCTTCACGAACTACGATGTGGAGACGCGGGACAATCGCAGCTTGAGCGGCGTCATCGTGAGTGAATCGCCCGAGGCCGTCGTGCTGCGCCGCACCGGCGGCGTGACGGAGAGTATCCCGCGCCGCTTGATCGCACGGCTGGAAGCGTCGGCGCTTTCACTGATGCCGCAAGGGCTGGAGACGACGATGACGCGCCAGGAACTAGCGGACTTGATCGCGTTCCTAAAACGATAGCTGCCCGGAACGAGTCGGCCTTCGTGCGTCGAAGCCCGCGCGCTTGCTTTCGCTCCGTTGGTTTGCCAAAAGAACGCCGATGGATGACTCCCCGATTTGGTTCGTCGCGCACACCCGGCCGCGCTGCGAGAAAAAGTTCTGCGGCTATTGCGAACGCGAAGGCGTGCCGACCACGCTGGTCACGTACCGGAGCGTGAAGAAGTACCGCGGCAAGACCGCCACGTTCGAGAAGCCGCTCTTCCCCGGCTACGTGTTCTTGAAGATACCGCCGTTGTGCCGACAAAAAGTTTTCCAGAGCGATTACGTGGCGAATCTGCTCGAGGTGAACGATCAAGGGCTCTTTGAATCCCAACTCGAGGAGATCCTCGCGGCAGTGGAGACGGATGTGGAGATCCAACTCGCGCCGGAGATCGGCTTGGGCCGCAAGGTGCTGATCAAGTCAGGCCCGCTACGCGGACAGGAAGGCTGGGTGGAAGAACGGTACGGGATGACCACGGTGTTGCTGCGGCTCGACTTCATCGGCCAAGCCGCGGCGGTGAAAGTTCAAGCGGAACAACTGGAGTTGGTCTGAGCCACGAGTGAAAGGAGCCTTGAATCGGGGCCGCGCGCGGTTACGCTGACCGCGTTCCCTCAAAGGATTTATGAACTCAACCCTTCTCCGCCACAGCGGGATCATCGTCGCGCTCCTGCTCGTTCCCTTCATCGTATTCGCGCAGGCGCCGGATGTTAAAGCGCTCAAGACCCGCGCTGAAAAGGGCGAGGCAGAGGCGCAGTATCTCCTCGGCGAAGGGCACGCGACCGGGCGCGGAGCGGCGCTGAACTTCATCGAAGCGTTTCATTGGAGCAGCAAGGCCGCGGCGCAGGGCCACGTGAAAGCGCAGTATCGTCAGGCGGCACTTTACTTCGGGGGACAGGGGGCGCAGCGCGATCTGCCGAAGGCGACGGAGCTTTTCAAGAAGGCGGCCGTTGGACTTCGTAAGCTGGCTGATGCGGGCGACGCCGACGCGCAGATGAAGCTCGGCACGCTGCATCAACTCGGTGTGGGGACCAAGCAGAATTCCACGGAGGCGGTCAAATGGTTCAAGCTCGCCGCCGAACAGAAGAACGTGGACGCGCAAACGGCTCTCGGCGGGATGTACCTGCTCGGCGTTGGCGCCGAGAAGAACGTGATGGAGGGCGTGAAGTGGACGCGCGCCGCGGCCGAGGCGGGCGACCCGCAGGCGCAGGGCAATCTCGGGAGCGCGTATCGTGACGGGTTGGGCGTGGAAAAGAACGTGGCCGAGGCGGCGAAGTGGTTCCGCAAGGTCGGCAACGCGGGCGACGTGAAGGCGCAGTTCTCCATCGCCGCGCTGTACCATACTGGCGGGGATGGGCTGGGGCGTGATTTGGCCGAGGCGGGCAAATGGTACGCGAAGGCCGCCGCGCAAGGCCACGTGAAGGCGCAGTCCGAGATTGGCGCGATGCACTTGCTCGGCGTGGGTGTGGCCAAGGATTTGAAGGAGGGACTGATCTGGACGCGCAAAGCGGCCGAGGCGGGCGACGCGCAGGCGCAGGACAATCTCGGCATCGTGTATCGCGACGGGTTGGGCCTGGAAAAGAACGTGGCCGAGGCGGCGAAGTGGATCCAGAAATCTGCCGAGCAGGCTTTCCCGCCGGGGATGCTGAACTGCGGCATCCTCTGTTTCAGAGGTGATGGCATGAAGAAAGACGGAGCCGAGGCGTACAAGTGGCTCACGCTCGCCATTCGTCGTGGCGAACCGCGAGCCGTGGGCGCGCGTGAGGAGATCTCCAAGCTGCTCGCGCCGGACGAGATTTTCGAGGGCTTGCAACGCGCCCAAAAGTTCACCGCCAAGATCGCCGAGACGCCGAACGGCCTTCCGCCGAAATAAGCCGTGACGGCCTTCCGCCCGCGGAAACAAAGGCTTGTCTTCAACACCCGTTCCGTTACGGTGGCCAACCCGCTTGCCTCTCGGCATCGGGAAATCGAAGGTGATTTATGGCAATGACAGCAACTGAGTTGCGCCGCGGCACAGCCGTGGTGCTGAATGGCGAGGTCTCCGTGGTGCTCGAGTGCCAGCACCGCACGCCGGGCAACCTGCGCGCCTTCGTGCAGGTCTCACTCCGCAGCATTCGCACCGGCAAAACCTCCGACGTGCGCTTCAGCACCGCCGAGAAAATTGAGACCGTGCCGCTGATCACCAAGAAGATGGAATTCAGCTACAAGGACGGCGACGATTACGTCTTCTCCGATCCCGAGACTTACGAGACGGTGAATGTGAATCCGAGCATCCTCGGCGACGGCAAGGATTACCTCATCGAGAACGGCCAAGTGACCGTGACCTCCGTCGAGGAGAAGGTGGTGATGGTCGAAGTGCCCTCGAGCGTGGTGCTCACCGTGGCCGATGCGCCCGAAGGCATCCGCGGCGACTCGGCCAACAACATGCAGAAGATGATCACGCTCGAGACCGGCATCTCCATTCAAGCCCCTCTCTTCATCAAGACCGGCGAGAAAATCAAGGTGGATACCCGCACCGGCAAGTACATGGAACGCGCGTAACGCTCGCGCCCTTCAAATCTTTAAACAGCAAAGCCCGCCATCACTGGCGGGCTTTTGTCGTTCAGTTCATCTCCAGAACGCGCGGTCAGTACTCGGGCACCAACGAAGGGCGCGGCCTGTATTTCTTGGCGAGGGCCAGCACGGTGTTGAGCGGTTTCATCCCTGCCGTGCATGTTGGATCGGCGAGCGACGCGGCGGCGGCACAAACGCCCGTGAGCAGGCACTTCTGCAATTCCCATCCCTCGTGCAGGCCGTAGAGCGTGCCTGCGCAAAAGGCGTCTCCCGCGCCCGCTGTGCCCGCGATGTATTTCGGCGGCAGGTTGAGGGACGACTGCCACGTGTCCTCGCCGTCGCGCGTGCGGGCGAAAGCGCCCTCGGGAAAATGAATCACCACCACTTCGCGTACGCCCAGTTGGAGCAACGCGCCGGCGGCGTGGCGCAGTGCTGTGGTGTCCAACTCGCCGCTAGGCAGGCGTATCTTGAAGCCCGCGGTCTTGCCCGCCTCGATCTCGTTTAGGATGCAGTAGTCCACGTGCTTGAGCGCAGGGCTGACGATGCGGCTGAAGCGGTCGCTGTCCTCGCTCACCACGTCCACGCT
>SIAT01000071.1 GCA_009691645.1 Pedosphaera sp.
CGCACTGGAAGAAACCATTCGCCTTCAGAAACTCCTCATCGAACAAGCGCCCAACTAAGGGGTTACTTGGCCGTAGTGGAGGGCGCACACACCGGCTCAAACATTGGCGCAATCAGCCGCCGATGCAGCTCATCGTGCGCTCGGGTTGGACGAAGTCCGGCTGGCCGATGCGGTGGCCCAGTTCCTTGCCGCGCACGATTTCCACGAGCCGTGCGGCGAGCGCGGCATCGTCCACTCCCCCGCGCAGCAGCGGCTTGAGATCGTGTTCGTGCAGACTGAAAAGGCAGGTGCGGATCTTGCCATCCGCGGTGAGTCGGAGCCGGTTGCAGTGTCCACAGAACGGCTCGCTCACCGGCGCGATGATGCCGATTTCGCCGCGGCCATCGGCGAACCGCCAGCGGCGCGCGGTCTCGCTGGTGTTATCTGACACGACGGATTGCAGATCGAAGCGGCTCTGAAGGCGCGCAAGAATTTCGCGGCCGGGCATCACGAGTTCGCGTTGCCACGCGCGGCTGGAATCGAGCGGCATGAACTCGATGAAACGCAGGCTCAAGTTTTCCGCACGCGCGAATCCGGCGAGCGCCTCGATCTCGTGATCGTTGAGGCCGCGAATGATGACCGCGTTCACCTTCACCGGCTGGAAGCCGAGTTCCTGCGCAAGCCGGAGTCCCGCGAGCAACTCGTCGAGTCCATCGCGGCCGGTGATCTTCCGGAAGTTGGCGCGGTCGAGCGAGTCGAGGCTGAAGCTCACGCGGCGCAGGCCGGCGGCGCGAAGGGCTGCGGCTTTGGGGGCGAAGAGGAAGCCGTTCGTGGTCATCGCCAAATCGGTGATCCCCTCGATGTCCGCGAGCTTGCCGACGAGTTGCTCGACGCCGGTGCGGAGCAACGGTTCGCCGCCGGTCACGCGGATTTTCTCAATGCCGAGGGAGACGGCGACGCGCACGACGCGTTCGATCTCTTCGAAGGTGAGGATCTGCGACTTCGGTTTCCACTCGCGCGCGATGGGCGCGGCGGGCTGCGGGTTGCGCAGGGCATCGAACTTGGTCCGGTAAAAGTTGGCCGCCTCCTCGGTCTCGGGGAGGCAGTAGAGGCAGCGAAAGTTGCAGCGGTCCGTGACGCTTACCCGCAGGTCGCGCATCACACGACCGTGCGCGTCGGCGAGCACGTCGTTGGAACGCCCCATCACTTCTTCCGCGGAACAGGCGCCGGCGCGCCTTCCGGCTCGGAGCCGGGCGAGATGGAAACGGAGCCGTCCTTCTTTAACTCGACATTGAGCTTGCCACTCGACTTTGGGGCGGTCTTGGTGGCCGCTTTGGCTGGGCCTTCCGTGAGAAGCTGGGCGCCTTTCTTCTCGTTGTAAAAACCGAGCGACTGCCAGCGCTCGCGCATGCGGATGGCCATATCGGACTTCAGCTTGACGTACTGCGCACGCATCAATTCGAGGTCGTTCATCTGGCGCTCGAGGTCGGCCTTCTCGGTCTGGAGCCGCTTCAATTCGCGGAGAAGGAAAGAACGGTCGCCCTCGGAAGCGGCGAGCTTCTTCTCGGTCGCGACGATCAGCGACTCGCGGTCGCCGATGTCCTTCTGCAGGCCGACGATGCGCTTGGTCATGTCATCCTGCTGGGTCTGCAACTCGGTGATGCGCGTCTTCTGGGCGTCACTCTCGGCCTTGGCTTTGGCGGCAAAATCGGTGGCGGCCTTGGTGGCGGCGGCGGCGGTGGTGGCGGCTTTGACAACATCCTCCTGCGTCTTCTTCAAATCAGCCTTGGTCGTGTTCAAATCGGTGGTGGTGGCGGCGAGCGAAGCAACGGTCTTGGTGAGGTCGCTGGAAATGGCTTTGATTTCGATGAGTCGGTTGGAAAGCGTGGTCTCGAGCGCCTTGTTCACGCTGACCTGCTCGCTGAGATTAGTCTTGGTGGTGGACAAATCGCCCTTCGTCTTGTCCAGCGAGTCGGTGAGTAGGCCGTTCTTCGCGGTTAGATCGGCCTCGCTCTTCTTGGCCTTGTCGTGCATGACGAGCATCGCCACGCCAAGCGCGACGACGACAACCAAGGCCGCGACGAGAAACGACTTCTGATTGGTCTCCTTATGAATCTCCATAACAATTAGGATGATGTGTGGCCACTCAAGCTTTTGCAAGCGCACTTTTGGCAACTATTTGCAAAAAATCCAGCCGGCATTAGGTTGGCTCGAATGAAGCTACCAGACGCCATCGGTGTGATGACCCTGCCGCATACGACGCTCTTTCCAAAGACGATGCTCCCCCTCCATATCTTCGAACCATGTTACCGCCAGATGCTGATCGACGCGCTGCGCACGCACCGCTTCTTTGCCCTCGCCATGCGCGAGTCGGGGCAGACGCGCGATGTGCCCGCACACATCGCCGGCGTGGGGATGATCCGCGCCTCGGTACGCAACCGCGACGGCACCTCGAGCCTGATCCTTCAAGGCTTGGCCCGCGTGGAGTTGGGCGCGGTCACCCAATACAAGCCCTATCGCATCCATCGCATCACGCGAACTCCACGAACCGGCGATGGAAAGGGATGTCGAGATGGACGCCTTGGTGACACGCCTGCGCGAACTGATCGCCGAACGTTTCGGCGAGGTGGCCGCTGCCGTGCCGATTTACAGCGGCCATCAGACCGCGAAAGTCGCCGGCAGTTTCACCGATTACCTGCGCCGCCTCAAAGACCCGAGCGCCGTCGCCGACCTCGCCGCCTGTTCGCTCCTGTGCCATCCGCTCCATCGGCAGGTGCTGCTGGAGACGCTCGACATCAAGGCGCGGCTCAAACGGCTGCTCCATTTTTTGCTCGAGCAAACCGCCCCCAAAGGCAAAGGTACGCGCGATGAATAACGTCGGCCTGCCCGAAGACTCCCTCGCCAACGCCAGCCGCGAGGAGATTCACTCGGCCCTTTTCCTCAACCTCGTGATGCAGCAGGCCAGCACCGCCATGATGTTGCTGGGCAAGATGCCGCATCCCGAGACCGGTGAGCGCCTGATGGATCCCGAGACCGCCAAGCTGGTCATCGATCAACTCGAGATGATCGAGGCCAAGACCAAGGGCAACCTCGACGCGCAGGAGCAGAAGATACTCAAGCAGGCACTCTCGGCTCTGCACATGGCTTTCGTCGAAGCTCTCGAAGGCAACGCCGAACCCACCGCGCCACCCGCGCCCAGCTTCATCGCGCCACAGGCCGAGCCTGCAAAGACCGCGCCCGTGCTCACGTCCGCCCCCGCTCCGGCTCCAGTCGCAGCCACCGCGTCCAAACCGGACGAAGAGGAGTCGCGGAAAAAGTTCGTGAAGAAATACTGAGCGCACGGGCCGTCGCCGCTTCTCGGTTCTTCTCGGTTCAAAAGCAAAGAGGCCGAGAGAAATCTCTCGGCCTCTTGCGTTTAATCTTTGCGTGACGTTACACGCCGCTCACTTGCCGAGCAGCACTTCCACCGCCGCGTCCTTCTTCAACTTCTCGATGTACAGCGGCATCTGCTTATCAGATTCCATCCCCACGAGAGCCTTCTTGATGTCGGCCTTCACTTCGTCGAGCTTCAGTTTGGTGGCCGGCTTTTTCTCGCTCAGCTTGATGATGTGCCAGCCGAACTGGGTCTTCACGAGTCCGCTGACCTCGTTCGCCTTGAGCGCGAAGGCCGTCTCCTCAAATTCCTTCGCCATCTGGCCGCGCGGGAAAGTATATTCGCCGCCCTTGTCTTTGGAGCCGGGATCTTCGCTGAATTCCTTGGCCAGCTTGGCGAAATCCTCGCCCTTCTTGGCGCGGGCGAGCACTTTGTCGACCAGATCCTTCTTCTTCTTCAGCTCAGCCGCGGGCAACTCGGCGCGCGTGATGGGATCCACACTGGAGACAAGCACGTGGCTGGCGCGCACCTGCTCCGGTTGCTCGAAGCGGTTACTGTTCTTGTCGTAGAACTCCTTCACCTGCGCGTCGGTGATCGCCACCTTGTCCTTCACTTCGCGGTCGATCACGGTCATCGCCACCTGTTGCTCGTAGATCTCCGCGCGCACGCCGTTCGTGGTCATCCCGAGCGACTGGATCCGCGCGAGGAAGAGTGCCTCGCTCGGCGCGGAATCGCGAAACTGCCCGTACTCCTTGCGCGTCTCGATCTCGGCCTTGGCGCGGTCGGCGCTGTCGGCCTTGGCCGCGAGCAGGCGCAGGATGATCATCCGATCGAGGATGTTCGTCTCGAGTTGTGCCCGGCGCTCATCGGGGATTGGCTGGCCGCGGCCGGCGGCCTGCGCCTTCAACTGCGTGAAAACCTCGTCGAGCTGGCTGGCTTTGATCTCCAGTCCTTTTCCCTTGGCCACGATCTTGTCGGGGAAAAGACTGGTTGCGGTGTTGGCTTTGGCCGGCGCCTTCGGATCGGCGGCGGAAGCGGTGAGGGTGATGAAGACCGCCAGAGCGGCCACGAGGGATTTCACGGGGGTTTCCTTTTTGGGTTCGGGGTTTAAAACTTCACGACGCGGACGTTGCTGATGTCCGGATCTTTTTGAATCTCTTCGAGGCATGCCGCAGACGGCACGCTGTCGAGGTTGAGCACGGTGAACGCCTGTCCGCCGACCTCGTCGCGAGAGAGGCTCATGCTGGCGATGTTGATCTTGTACTTGCCCATCAGCGTGCCGAGATAACCGACGATACCGGGGCGATCGGCGTTGTTCAGCAACAGCAGATTGCCGCTGATCGGTATCTCGACCGGCATCGAGTAGAGCCGTACGATGCGCGGGTTGTTCGGCGAGCCGAAGAACGTGCCGCCGGCGGAGATCACCTTCCGCCCCGCGCTGAAGAGCTGCACGTGCAGCCACTCGTTGAACGTCACCGGCTCGTCGCTCCGCTTCTCTTCGACGGTGATGCCGAGCGAGCTGGCCGCGGAACGGACGTTCACCTTGTTGATGTCCTTCACCACCGCGCCGTGGGCGAGGAATCCCTGGAGAATCGCGCGTGTGATCGGATCGGTCGTCGGCAACGCCTGCGCTTTGCCGCCGTAAGTCACATGGATGCGGTCCACCTGCGCCGGCGCGAGTTGGCCGAGCAGGCTGCCGATCTTCTCACCGAGCAGCAGATACGGCTTCACCTGCTCGTACGTCTTCGCGTCCACGCCCGGGAGGTTCACCGCGTTGCGCACCTCGCCGGTGAGCAGGTAGCCCGCGATCACCTCCGCCACTTCGATGCCGCATTTCTCCTGCGCCTCCTCCGTGCTCGCACCGAGGTGCGGCGTGAGGATGACCTGAGGCAACTTGCGGAAAGCGTGATCCGCCGGCAGCGGCTCCACGCAGAAAACATCCAGTGCCGCCCCCGCCACCTTGCCCGATTCGATCGCGGCCACGAGGTCCGGTTCCACGATGATCTCACCGCGCGCGCAGTTCACGATCCGCACTCCCGGCTTCATCCTCGAGAAGGCCGACGCATTCAACATCCCCCTCGTCTGCTCCGTCACCGGCATGTGCACGGTGATGAAATCGGCCTCGGCATAAATGCCATCGGCATCCTGCACCAACTCCACCCCGAGCGCCTTGGCGCGCGCCTCGGTGAGGAACGGATCGTGCGCGACGACGCGCATCCCGAAGGCTAGCGCCCGCTTCGCCACCTCGCCGCCGATGCGGCCCATGCCGAGCACGCCCAGCGTCTTGCCACACAGCTCCGTGCCTTGGAACGCCTTCCGGTCCCACTTCCCCGCGGTCATCGTCGCATGCGCCTGCGGCACCTTGCGCGCCACGGCCATCAACATCGCGAACGTCAGCTCCGCCGTCGTGATCGTGTTGCCCGCCGGCGTATTCATCACCACCACGCCGCGCGCGGTGGCCGCCTCCACGTCCACGTTATCCACCCCCACCCCGGCGCGGCCCACCACCTTCAGCTTCGGCGCGGCCTCCATCACCCGGCGCGTCACCTTGGTCTCGGAGCGGACCACCATTGCCTCCACATCGGCGAGCAACGGGATTAATTCCTCTTCCTTCAGGCGCTTCTCGAGCACCGTCACCTTGAACTCCGGCCGGCCCTTGAAGAGGGCGATGCCCTTCGGGGAAATCGGATCGCAAATCAGCACGTGCATAAAAATGGAGCGCAGTGTAGGCGCGAGCCAAAGTGAGGTCAAACAAGGAAACGACGGGAGCGTTACGGCGATTGCCGATATTACTCGGGCAGTCCCTGCCCCATCGTCTCCTCCCCAAGCCAGATGAAGGCGATACCGGGAACGTAAATTCAATCAACACTGTTGGGGGGCAACCTGTCGAAAGCGTCTAACCGAGCTTCGATTCCGAGCCCGGGCGCGGCGCGGGCGCGCGTAACAGCGTGAGATAAACCCACGTCTCCAGCGGACGCAGCGGTGCCAGTAGTCGGTAGAATGGCGAATAGACCAACCGTAGTCGCACCACGGAAAGGAACATCACCAGCGCAGAGCGCCAGAGATTGGCGGTCACTTTCGAGCCGAGTTTGTCGGCCCATTCCACCGGCACTTCGCACACGGTGAAATCGGCGCGACGCAACGCAACGAGCAAATTCACATCGAAAGCGAGATCGGCGATGCGCAGTGCGCCGTGGATCTTCTCCGCGGCCCCGCGTCGCATCACCTTGGCCGGGCATTGCGTGTCCTTGATGCCAAGCCAGAAGAGCCACTCGACAATCAAATGAAAGCAGCGGCTCACGAATCGGCGCAGCCGCGTCTGGCTCTGCACCAACACCGATCCGGGCAACCAGCGCGAGCCGATCATGCAGTCCGCCTCGCCAGCGGCACAGCGACGCGCCAATTCGTGAAAAGCGCCCGGCGGCGTCGCTCCGTCGGCGTCCACGTAACCGATGAGATCGGTATTCGGCGCGAGTCGGAGTCCCTCGATGAGCGCGCCACCTTTGCCGATGGGTGCGGGAAAGTTCAGCGCGCTGATTTCAGGAAACTCGGTGGCGACACGATTCACCACGCCGAGTGTGTTGTCGCGGCAACCGTTCAGCACGACGACAAGCTGGAAACGACCCGCGTGATGCGCGCGGAAATAAGCGGCGTACTCGCGCAGCACTGGCTCGATGCGGTGCTCCTCGTTGTAGGCCGGAATCAGCAGCAGGACGCTGGGCGCAGATGACACGGGCGTGAGTTAGCAAAACGGCACCACAATGTCGAACGCCGAATCGGCTGACGAAAGTCCCGCATCGCCGCTTGCGGCGACCGCGTGGGCATAAAAATTTTGCACACGATTTTGGTTCGCCTCGTTCCGTTTCCATTGGAAGTGAGTTTATCGCCTAGAGCATCGTCATGCTGAATGCCGAAGCCAGCGCACGCGATGTCCTCGTGGGCCACGGCCTGACCCCCCTCACGTCTATTCCCACGCCCTCCACGGCTTTGCCGGTCGCGTGGATGAATGCCACACCGCAAGGATCCGTGTGCGGCTTTGATGGCGATCCGGATAATCACGCAGAACCATTGCTGAACGTGAAGACGCTGCCCTGAACCGGCCACACTGAAACTTCACATGAGATTCACCGGGTCGATGTCCACTGCCAGCGTCACTTCCTCGGGCAGCTTGAACACCATCAGGAGCCGCGCGAGTTCCCGGCTCAACTGGCTCATCCGACCGGTGCGAAGCATCAGTTGATGCCGGTAAAACGTCTCGGCACGCGCCAGCGGCGCCGGCGCGGGTCCGGCGATGACGAGATCCTTCCAATCCTTCAGCACCTTCTCCAACTCCTTGCGCAGGTGCCCGGCGGAAAAGGCCACCTTCTCATCGTTGCGCCCCTTCAGCGTGAGCAACGCCACGCGACCCAGCGGCGGGTAGTGAAGCTGCGCGCGGAACTCCACCTCTTCGTGATAGAACCCCGTGAAATCGTGCCGGCGCGCGAATTGGATTGCCGAGTGAAACGGCGTGAAGGTCTGCACGATCACCTCGCCTTCCACGTCGCCGCGACCCGCACGCCCCGCCACCTGTGTGATGAGTTGGAAGGTGCGTTCCGCCGCGCGGAAGTCGGCTTGGTGCAGGCTCAGATCGGCGTGGATGATGCCGACAAGCGTCACGTTCGGGAAATGCAGCCCCTTCGCGATCATCTGCGTGCCGACTAGGATATCGATCTTGCCCCGCCGGAAATCGCCGAGGATGGTGCGGTAATCCTCCTTCCGCTGGAGCGCGTCAGAATCCATCCGGCGCACGTTGGCTTTTGGAAATAGTTTCGTCAGCACATCCTCGATCTTCTCGGTACCGATGCCGGCGAAACGGATGGCCGCGTTGCGGCATTGGTCGTTCGGGCAAACATTCGGCGGCGGCGCGGCGTGGCCGCAGATGTGACAACAGAGCCGTTGCGCGCGCCGGTGGTACGTGAGCGAGACGCTGCAGTTCGGACACTGAGCCACGTAACCGCACTTCGGACATTGCAGCGACGTGGCGAAGCCGCGCCGGTTGAGGAACAGAATCGTCTGCTCCTTGCGTTCCAACCGCGTGGTGATCGCATCCTTCAGCCGCAGCGCAAAAATCGGCGGCCCCTTTTCCTTATGCCCCTCCTGCCGCATGTCCACCACGCGCACCAGCGGCATTTTCTTATCATCCGCGCGCGAGGGCATCTCGAGCAGCCCGTACTTACCCTTCTTCGCGTTGTGATAACTCTCCAGCGACGGCGTGGCGGAGCCGAGCACGACGACCGCGTTCTCCATCCGCCCGCGCACCACCGCCAC
>SIAT01000072.1 GCA_009691645.1 Pedosphaera sp.
CTTCGAGACTGACCGCGAAGCCATCGCGCGCCTGCTCGAAACGCTCGCCACCGGCGAACCGACGCAGGCGAAAGTCATTCGCATCACCGACACGCTCTCGCTATCGCACGTCGAAGTTTCGGAATCGTATCTGTCTGAATTGACTGGCCGATCCGAGCTGAACGCGTTGATCGCACCGGCGGAAATGGCTTTTGACAGCGCAGGTAATTTACCACCACTACAGTGAGCCCCTTGAAAAGCTGACGCCCGTTTTCAAATGAAACGCACCGCCCTCTCCGCTCTCGCCCGCCGCACCGCGCAACCGCCCATCTCGTGGCTGATGCAGATGGCCCTCACGCGGCCGAAGCTCATCTCGCTCGCCGCCGGTTTCACGGACAATCCCTCGCTGCCGGTGCGCGCCACGCGGCGATTGCTGAACCAGTTGCTCGCATCACCGCGCACGGGCCAACCCGCGCTCCAGTACGGAGCCACTGCGGGCGATCCCGAACTGCGCCAACTCACGGCCGCGCATCTGGCGCGGCAGGATGGCGCGCAACCCGACGCCACAGCCTATTCGCCCGACCGTCTCATTCTCACGCACGGCTCGCAGCAGTTGCTCTACATGGTCACCGAAGCGCTGTGCGACGAGGGCGACATCGTGCTGGTCGAGGATCCGACTTACTTCGTCTATCTCGGCATCGCGCAGAGCCGTCGGCTGCGCTGTCGTGGCGTGCGACTCGAAACGGATGGGGTAGATCTGAAGCACTTGGAACAAGTACTCGAGTCGTTGAAAAAACGCGGCGAGCTGCGGCGAGTGAAGATGCTCTATCTCGTGAGCTACTTCCAGAACCCGACCGGCGCGACGACGAGTTTCGCGAAGAAATCAGCGGCGCTCGCGCTGCTGCGGAAATACGAGCGCGCAGCGGGGCATCCGATTTATCTACTCGAAGACGCCGCGTATCGCGAGCTGCGTTTCGTGGGCGAGGACATCGCTTCCGCCCTGGCCGCACGCGGCGCAGCGGGCCGCGTGATTTACACCGGCACCTTCAGCAAACCGTTCGCCACGGGCGTGCGCGTCGGTTACGGCGTGCTGCCCGAACCGGTGCTGACGGCCGTGACGCGCATCAAGGGCAACCACGATTTCGGCACGGCGAACCTGCTGCAACGATTGCTCGCGCGCGCCCTGGCGAGCGGCGAATACGACCGGCACCTCATCACGCTCCGGCGGCGTTACGGACGCAAAGCGCGCGTGATGGCCGAGGCCGTACGCGAGCATTTTCCCAGTCACGTGGAGTGGGCGATGCCGAAAGGCGGACTCTACATCTGGGCGCGGCTCCCCAAGAATGCGCGCAGTGGCGTGGACTCAAAACTGTTCAAGACCGGTCTGGCGAACGACGTGATTTACGTGCCCGGCGCGCTTTGCTACTGCGATGACGGCACGCGGCGCAAGCCGGACCGCGAGCTCCGCTTGAGCTTCGGCGCAGCGAGCGAGGCGAGCCTGCGCACCGGCATCGCGCGGCTCGGTCAAGCACTGGCGAAGACGCTCTAACGGCGCCGGTGCGGTGAAAAGTTCGTTGGCGCGGACGCGCGTTCATGCTTCACTGCCGTTGCCAACCGCGAAGGAGCCACGGTGAGCGACCATCCGAAACGCAAACTTTCTTGGGCCGAACGACTGTTGACGCTGCTGGCCGGAGTGGTGTTCCGCCGATCCGGCTGGTTCCTCTGGCCGCAAGTGGTGCTGGCGGCCGTCTGCGTCGTTTACACGATTCAGAAGCTCGAATTCCACACCGACCGCAACGACCTCGTCGGTGCGGAAAAGCAGTATCACAAAATCTTCCTCGAGTTCCGCAAGGAGTTCCCGCAGCAGGATAATCTAGTAGTGGTGGCGGAGAGCGAGGCGCCGGAGAAGAACCGGCAATTCGTGGAACGGCTCGGCGCGCGGCTGGAGGCGGAGACGAACCTCTTCACCGGCATCTTCTACAAGCGCGACCTGCGAGTGCTCGGAAACAAGACGCTGCTCTTCGCGCCGCTCGAGGAACTGCGCGAACTGCGCACGGCGCTGCGCGACTACGGGCCGTTCATCGAGACCTTCGCCTCGGTCACAAATCTGAATTCGCTGCTGCGGAAGGTGAACGCGCAGTTCCTGGCCGCTCGCGACAACACCGAGGGGCAGAACCAGCAATTGGTCAAAGCGCTGCCGGCATTGGAGAAGATTCTCGGTCAGGCGGCGGACGCGATCCAGCGCACCGGACCGCCGCCGCCACCGGGCTTCGCCGCGCTGATCGCCAATCCAGAGGCGCAGCAGGAGTTGCACATCACCTTCGCCAGCGGGCGGATTTACCTGGTGGCCGCGCTGGCGGTGAGCGCGGAGCTGAACGAGGCAGCCGTCCGGCGCCTGCGCGAGTTGGTGGAGATCACGAAGAGCGAAGTGCCGGGCGTGAGCGTGGGCGTGACCGGCGAGTCGGTGCTGGAGATGGACGAGATGGCGCAAGTGCAGGTGGACACCACCCTCGCCACCTTCGTCTCGCTGCTGATCACCGCGCTGATCTTCATCTACGGTTACCACGAGACAGGCCGGCCGCTGAAGGCCGTGGGCTGCCTCATCCTCGGCCTCGCTTACACGATGGGCTTCACCACGCTGGTGGTCGGCCACCTGAATCTGCTCACGATCACTTTCGCGCCGATCCTCATCGGTCTGGCGATCGACTTCGGCGTGCACCTCGTGACGCGATACGAGGAGGAACTGCGCAACGGAAAAACCGAATTCCAATCGCTGGAACTGGCGATGGTGAACACGGGGCTGGGCATTTTCACCGGTTGTCTCACCACCGCCGGCGCGTTTCTCGCGATGGGGTTGACCGACTTCCGCGGCATCCAGGAAATGGGCATCATCACCGGCGGCGGCCTGATTATCTGCCTCGTGCCGATGATGACCGCGCTGCCCGCACTGCTGCTGCGCGGCCGGCAGAACGCGCTCGATCACGCCGCGCCTCCCGCCGCCACCTCGGCTCACACGGACCGCCGCGCGCGCGTAGAACGCTACTGGCTCGACCGTCCGTGGACGGTGGTGGGCGCCACCGCCGCGCTCTGCGCGCTCTGTGCGCCGCAATTCTCGAAGGTCCATTTCGATTACAACTTGCTCAACATGCAGTCGGCCAATCTGCCAGCGGTGGAGACGGAGCGGCAACTGATCCAATCCGCCACGAACTCGGTGCTTTTCGCCGCCGTGGTGGCGGACACGCCGCAACAAGCCTTCACGTTGGAAGAGAAGCTCCGCAAGCTGCCGGCGGTGGCGGACGTGAAATCGCTCACGGAATTCCTCGCCGAAAATCCCGGCCGCAAACTCAACGTTATCCACGAAATCAAAGCGGCGGCGGCGGCGATCCGTTTCGCGCCGGTGGATCCCGCGCCGGTGGATCTGGATGAACTGAGCCGGACACTCTACTCCTTCCAAGGCTATGTGGGCGCGGCGATCGGTGAGGTGAAAAAAGCCGGTGACAAGGCGCTGCTCAAGGAACTTCAATCACTCTGGCACACGGTTGACCGACTGCGCGTTCCGATGCTGGCGAACCGGCCCGTGGCCGCGAAGCAGGTCGCCGCCTTTCAGCGCGCGCTGCTGGAAGATATCCAAGCCACCTTCGCCGCGCTGCGCGACCAGCATGACCGCGGCGGATTGCGGCCGGAAGAATTCCCCGCCGCGTTGCGCGAGCGATTCATTGGCCGCACCGGCCGGCATCTGCTGCAGGTCTATCCGAAGGGCGACGTGTGGCAGCGCGGGCCACAGCGCGAATTCGTGGAGCAGGTGCGCTCGCTCGCGCCCGAGGCGACCGGCACGCCGGTGCAGCTCTACGAGTACACCGAGTTGATCAAGACCAGCTACATCAAGGCCGCGTGGCACGCGCTCGGCGCGATCGCGCTGATGGTCTTCATCCATTTCCGAAGCGTGTCGTGCATCCTTCTCTCGCTGCTGCCGGTGGCGCTCGGCGCGGCATGGATGATGGGCGTGATGGGCGTATGCGGCGTGGCATTCAACCCGGCGAACATCATGACGCTGCCGCTGGTGATCGGCGTGGGCGTGGCCAACGGCATCCACATCCTCAACCGCTTCGCCGAGGAACAGAACCCAGGCATCCTCGCCAAAAGCACCGGCAAGGCGGTGCTCGTCTCGGCGCTGACCACCGTGGCCGGCTTCGGCAGCCTGATGCTGGCGCAGCATCAAGGCATCGCCAGCCTCGGTTTCATCATGGCCGTGGGCACGGCCACCTGCATGCTGGCGGGCCTCACCTCGCTGCCGGCGATGCTGACGTTGTTGACGCAATGGGGTTGGAAGATTAAACGTGTGGGCGGTCAAGCCGCTCCGCCCGACTAGCCGCACCGGGGGGCGGTGTAATTTGCACCGAGGCGTTCCGCTGTTTTTTGAAGATGTCGCACCTTGTCACAACCATTCTCGCGCTGTCCACCACGCTGCTGGTGGGTGCGGCAACATCCGCTGCAACGAACGCGTCTGCCTTCGGCCCGCTTTATCACGAGTACCGACTCACGCTACGCGAAGGCGAACGCACCGAATCGTTCGGCCCGTTCTGGGGCAGCGAGCGGAGCGACACGCACGCGCAATGGGCCATCCCGCCGCTGCTCTCGTGGCACGCCGAACGCGATGGTGATTTCGAGGAGTACGATTTCCTGTACCCGCTCCTTTCTTACAACCGCACGGGCAAAGAATCCCGCTGGCAACTTTTCCAGTTCATCAGCTTCTCCAGCAGCGGCCGACAGGATGACAGCACTGCGGACCGCACCACGCTCTTTCCATTCTACTGGAGCCAGCGTTCGCAAAACCCCGACGAGAACTACACGGCCCTCTTCCCCATCTACGGCCAAATCAAGAACCGCCTGTTGCGCGATGAGATCGAGTTCGTCCTCTTCCCGCTGTACGCGAAGACCCGCAAGCGCGATGTGGTGACGCAGAATTATCTCTTCCCCTTCTTCCACACGCGTCATGGCGAGAAACTCGATGGCTGGCAATTCTGGCCGCTGATCGGGCACGAGAAGAAAGATCTGACGCAACGCACGGACGGGTTCGGCGACGTGACGCCCCTCGGCGGCCACGAGAAACTTTTTGTGCTCTGGCCGTTCTACCACCACAACCGCTTCGGCCTCGGCACCACCAACGAGCAGACGCAGCACGCGTTGCTGCCGCTCTTCGTCGCGCAGCACTCGGCCCAGCGTGATCACCAGAGCCTGCTCTGGCCCTTTTTCTATCGCACCGAGGACCGCGAGAGGAAGACCGTGGAATACGGCGCGCCGTGGCCGCTCATCGTCTCAACCCGTGGCGAAGGCAGGAGCGGCGGGCGCTTCTGGCCGTTCTACGGCCACACCCAGACCACGAATAGTACGCGGGAGTTCCTGCTTTGGCCGCTGTATCGCGGCGATCGCATTCACGCCGCCCCGCTGGAACGCGAGCACCGTCAGTATCTCCTTTTTCTTTATCAGGACATCCATGAAAAGAACACGGCCACCGGCGCCACGCGCGAACGGCACGCCTTCTGGCCGCTCTTCACGCACCGCCGCGAGCTGGATGGCAGCGAGCGCACGCAACTCTTCGCGCCGCTGGAGCCGTTGATGCTCGGGAACGCCGCCGTCGAACGCAACTGGTCGCCGCTCTGGGCCATCTGGCGCAGCGAAAAGAATGGGAAAACCGGCGCCTCGAGCCAGTCACTCCTCTGGAACCTCTACCGCCAGGACGAGACGCCGGAATCGAAAAATTGCTCGCTCCTCTTCGGGCTGCTACAGTACCAACAGGACAAGGAGAGGACGCGTTGGCGGTTGTTTTTCGTGCCGTTCGACACTGACAAGAAACCGGCAAGCCCCTAGCACGGTATGTTCCACGACATCGGCCAAGCCATTCTGCTGCTCTGGCGCACGCTTCAGGCGCTGCCGCTCGTGTGGCTGCACCGGCGCAAGGTCTTCGACCAGCTTTTCGAGATTGGCAACGCCAGCCTCTTCATGTCCTGCATCCTCTCGCTCTTCATCGGCGGCGTGCTGGCATTGCAGACCGGCCCGCTACTAGTCGAACGCGGCCTCGGTAGCGTGCTCGGCGGGATGGTCGGCCTCTCGATCTGCAAGGAACTCGGGCCGGTGATGATGGCCATCCTCATCGCCGGGCGCATCGGCTCGGCCATGGCGGCGGAGATCGGCTCGATGGCGGTCTATCAGGAAATTGATGCGCTGCGCACGATGAACATCAGCCCGGTGCATTACCTCGTGCTGCCGCGGATGGTGGCCATCTGCATCGCGCTGCCCACACTGGTGCTCTTCGCCATCCTCATCGGCTGGCTCGGCGGCGCGGTGGTCGCGGCCAACAACAGCCTGATCAACGTCCCTTACCAGACTTACTTCAGCAACCTCGAGAACCTCGTCGAGTTGAGCGACCTCGCCAACGGCCTGCTGAAGAGCTTCTGCTTCGCGCTGGTCATCGGCCTCGTCTCTTGCCATCAGGGATTGCAGACCATCGGCGGCCCGCGCGGCATCGGCCGGTCGGTGACCAAGGCGGTCGTGAACTCGATCGTGCTGATCCTGATCCTCGACTACTTCCTCACTCGGATGATGATCAATTTTTGATGAACGCCGCGAACCACAACTCCAGCCGCAGTGTCCGCGTGGAAGTCCGCGGGCTGCGCAAGAGTTTCAATGGCGAGGAAGTGCTCCGCGGCGTGGACTTCCGCGTGGAGCCGGGTGAGATCTTCGTCATCATGGGGCCGAGCGGCAGCGGCAAGAGCGTCCTGCTCAAGCACCTCATCGGGCTGGAGACACCCGATGCGGGCGAAGTGCTCATCGGCGGCGAATCCATCCAGACGCCCGGCGTGATGGACCGGCACCGGATGGCGATGGTCTTCCAGTCCGGCGCGCTGCTCAACTCGCTGACCGTCGGTGAAAACCTCGGGTTGTACCTCTCGGAGCACCAGTTGAAATCGCAAGATGAGATTGATGCGATCGTCGCGGCCAATCTCGATCTCGTCGGCCTCAAAGGGATGCAGGAACGAATGCCCAACGAGCTTTCCGGCGGCATGAAGAAACGGGCCTCCATCGCACGCGCGCTGGTGATGGAGCCGGAGCTGATCCTGTACGACGAGCCGACCAGCGAGCTGGATCCATTGATGGCCGTGATAATCGGACAGGAGATCGTGAACATGCGGCGGCGCATCCACGCCACGTCGATTGTCGTCTCGCACGACCGCGATCTCGCCTTCGGCATCGCCGATCGCATCGCCATCATGTACCTCGGCCACATCCTCTGCGTCGGCACAGCCGACGAGATCCGCGCCACGACGAATCCGGTCATTCAGGAATTCTTGAACGCGAACTTCAAACCCGTCTAATGGAGAGAGAACTATGAAAAACACACTCGAGACCCGCCTCGGCATCTATTTCGTGCTGGTCGCCTTCGCCGGCGTCCTCGTGCTGGAACTGTCCGGCATCGCCCTCTTAAAGCGCGGCTACACGCTGCACGGCGACTTCCTCAACGTGCAGGAGCTCAAGGCCGGCGACCCGGTGAAGGTGGCCGGCGTGCAGGTCGGGCGCGTGGAGAAGATCGGCTTTCACGAGAACAAGGTCCGCGTCTCGATGCGTCTGAACCGTGAAAACCAGATCCGCACGGACAGCATCGCCACCGTCAAGTTCACCGGCTTGATGGGCCAGAACTTCGTCTCCCTCACCTTCGGCAGCGCCATCACGCACTTCAAAAATGATGACGTGCTCAAGACCGCCGAGCAGGCCGACCTCTCCTCCCTGATAGCCAAGCTCGATGGCGTCGCCGGCGGGGTCGAGAACCTCACCAAGACTTTCAGCGGTGACAGCATCCAAAATGTTCTCGGCCCGATGACCGACTTCTTGAAGCAGAACAACCCCCGCTTCGCGATCATCTTCACCAACCTTCAGCGCGTCTCGCAGGACATCGCCGACGGCAAGGGCAGCCTCGGCAAGTTCATCAGCGACGATGCCCTCCACAATTCCCTCCTCGCCAGCTCGAAGGATTTTCAAGCCGCAGCCAAAGATCTGCGCGGTCTGGTTCCTGATGCTAAAACCACGCTCGCCGATGCGCGCGCTGCCATCAACACAACCAAGGACACGCTCACCGATGCACGCGTCGCCATCACTACGGCGAAGGACACATTTGGGGAGGCCAAGAAAGTCGTGACTGAAATCAACGAAGGTAAAGGCACGCTCGGCAAACTCGCGAAGGACGAGACGCTCTACAAAGAGACCACGCAGGCGATGACCGATCTCCGGGAGATTCTCCAGAAGATCAACCAAGGCAAGGGATCCATCGGCAAACTCGTCAACGACGACAGCCTCTTCAAGAATGCGAAGATGACTCTGCAGAAGTTGGACAAAGCCACCGAAGGTCTGGAAGACCAAGGCCCGCTGAGCGTCATCGGGATTCTCTTCAACGGCCTGTTCTAATCACGACCTCCACGGCAACGGTCAGTAGGTGCCCGCCGGACCGATCTTCCGGGTCGAGACGCTCCAATCAAAGAAGAGGTAATTCCGCGACGTCCCATGCGATGGCGCATCCGGCAGTTGTGCCCGCCAG
>SIAT01000073.1 GCA_009691645.1 Pedosphaera sp.
CGGCCCATCAGCCCGCCCCCGATGATTCCCAGACGCATCTTTGGTTTCATGGATTAAAATATTTCCCCGACCTGTCGCGCCGGGAAAGCGGCGAAAACTTGGCGGTCGCTGCCAGCGAAGTCAAAGTGTTTTCTGCCGCACTCCCCCAAAACTCGCGATTGACAGCCGTTCGCGACCGGCCAAATGTTGATGCATGAAACTCGCTGTCAAGTTCGTCGTGCTGCTCCTCGTCGCCAGCACTCTCGCCTGTAAAACCAGCGGCCCCTCCACCCCTGCCGTCGGCCTTCCCCGTTACGACGGCGGCACCGGCGCCAACACCAGCGCCGTCATCGGCGACCTCGTCGTCTGCCGGCCGATCGGCGTCTTCGCCTCTGCCGGTGGCACCATGCTCTTCCTGCTCAGCCTCCCTTTCACTTGGCCTGCGGGCAACATCGAAAAATCCGCCCAAACGCTCGTCCACCAACCGCTCTACTACACCTTCCAGCGGCCTTTGGGCGACTTCAACGACTAGCTCCGCGCGCGCCTGCTTCTCCGAACATCTCCCTATTCAGCCATGAATCTACTTCGCCTTTTTCTCCTGCTCCTGCTCGCCGCGCCGTTCCTCGCGACGGCCCAAACCGCTGCCCCAGCATCCGACACCGGCGCCGCGACCTCGCGTTATCAGACTGGCCAGCGCACTCGTGACGGTCTCGGTAAATATTATTTCGGCCGCGAGATCGCTCACTACATGACGCATCACGGCGCGCCGTGGCTGGAACGCGCCGAGCGCGAACAGGAAGAACGGCCCGACCTCGTGCTCAAAGCTCTCAAGCTCCAGTCGGGCGACGTGGTAGCGGATCTCGGCTGCGGCACGGGTTACTTCAGTTGGCGCATGGCCGAAGCCGTCGGCGAGAAGGGTCTCGTGTACGGTGTCGAGATCCAGAAGGAGATGCTCGCGCTGCTCGATCAACAGATGAAACGCCGCGGCGTGCGCAACGTGAAGGGCGTCCACGGCACCACCAATGATCCCAAACTCCCCGCCCCCGTGGACCTCGTCCTGATGGTGGACGTGTACCACGAGTTCGATCAGCCCTTCGAGATGATGGAAGCAATCTGCAAGCAACTGAAGCCCGGCGGCCGCGTCGTCTTCATCGAGTATCGCGGCGAGGATCCGACCGTGCCCATCAAGCCACTGCACAAAATGACCGAGGCGCAGGTGAAGAAGGAAATGACCGCACTGCCGCTCGAACATGTCGAGACGCTGAAGACCCTCCCCCGCCAGCACCTCATCATCTTCCGCAAGAAAGCCGCGCGCTAATCGCGCGACGACGGCGGCTCACGCCATCACTTCCCCCAACTCCACGAGCCGGCTCTTTTCCTGCAGCGACTTCGCGCCCGCGTGGATGATCGCGGTCACCTCGAGGATCTCCTGGTGCGGCACCGGCTCCACGCCCGTCTCCACCATCTTCAGGAACACGTGCGCCATGCGGAAGATCTGGTAGTGATGGCCGAACCAGTAGTTGCCATCAATCGCGGGGGTCCACTCGTGGGTCTTCTTCGCGAAGTGCGCGGTGGTGCTACAATAAGTGGGCGTCACGTCGGGGCGACCGTACCAGACCTCCGCAGGCATGCGATCCTCGTAGGTGATGAGCGCGTGGCAGGTGGCTTCGCGTGCATACATGGAGACGGATTTCACGCCCGCGCCACAGAGGGTCATACACATCCAGACCGGGTGCTGGCCGTAGATAAACCAACTCGGGTGGCTGTAACCGCCGCCCTGGCTGGCGACGACGTATTGCAGCGAGCCGAAGTCGCCGCTGGCCTTCATCCGTAACGCTTCCTCGGTGCCCCATTGGTGGCGGTAGAGACTGGAGGACATTATGGGAGCCTTGTGCTTGCGGGCAAACTCGAGGATGCGCCGCGTCTCGGCCACGGTGCCGCCGATCGGTTTATCGCAGAAGGTGGGCAGACCCTTGGCGAGGCCGGGCGCGCACAACTCGAAGTGATCTTCGCCGCGACCGCTGGCGTCGCCCACCCACACGGCATCGCAGTTCTTCACCAACTCGTCGAGCGTGCGCGCGACTTGCACGCCGGGGAAGCACTCGGCGAACGCCTGCGCGCTGGGCAGGTCGGCATCGTAGTAGCAGGAGATGCGGGTGTTCTCGAAGGGGAGCTTGGCGAAGTCTTCCTTGGGATTACGGAAGTGCGACTTGAACAAGTCCACTGGGCCTTTGGTGAGATGCTTCTCAATCATCTTGAGGTCAATGGTCGGGTGGAAGCCGTGGGCGAAGTGGAAGGTGTGGCCGTTGCCCTTGTGCGGCTTGCCGCCCATGCTGGCCGAGATCACACCGATTCGCAGCGGCTTGGCAGGGCCGAAGGTCGTGAGTGGCGATGCGAACGCCGCCGCACCCGCCGCCATCGCCACCGTGCCCGTGGCCGCCAAGAAATCACGACGAGAAGAAATGCGGGGCTGAATCATGACCGGAGCATTCCGCTTCCCCACCAGACAGGCAAGCTAAGAACCAGCCCCAGATGGGGAAAACAAAACGGGGCGGTCTTTCGACCGCCCCGTGTGGGGAATCGGTTTGCAGGGCTCTGCTTAGCGGCCTTTGGGCAACGCGCCGCGGCCTGCGTAGATGGCGTTCTTGCCGAGGAGCTGCTCGATGCGCAGAAGCTGATTGTATTTCGCGGTGCGATCGGTGCGGCTCAGTGAGCCGGTCTTGATCTGGCCGCAATTCGTCGCCACGGCGATGTCGGCGATGGTCGCATCCTCGGTCTCGCCAGAGCGGTGAGAAAGGACGGCGCGATAAGAGTTCTTGTGCGCGAGTTCCACGGCGTCGAGCGTCTCGGTGAGTGAACCGATCTGATTCACCTTCACGAGAATGGCATTCGCCGTCTCGGTCTCGATGCCTTTGCGGAGGAACTCGACGTTCGTGACGAAAAGATCATCGCCGACGAGTTGGGTGCTGTGCCCGAGTTTGTCGGTGAGTTTCTTCCAAGTGGCCCAGTCGCTCTCACCGCAGCCATCCTCGATGCTGACAATCGGGTACTTGGCGCAGAGCTTCACGTAGAAATCCACCAACTCGGCGCCAGTGAGTTTGCGGCCGGAACTCTTCTTAAAAACGTAGTTCCCGTTGCCGGTGTAAAACTCGGAGGCAGCGACGTCGAGCGCGAGGAAGATATTCTTACCGAGCTTGTAACCGGCATCCTTCACAGCCTGAGCGATGGCATCGAGAGCGGCCTCGGCCGAGTCGAGCTTGGGAGCGAAGCCGCCTTCATCGCCGACGGCCGTGGAGAGGCCCTTCTTCTTCAACACGCTCTTGAGCGCGTGGAAAATCTCGGTGATGGCCTGCAAGCCTTCGCTGAAAGTGGCGAAGCCGTGCGGCATGATCATGAACTCCTGGAAATCAATCGGCGCATCCGAATGCGCGCCGCCGTTGATCACGTTCGCCATCGGCACCGGCAGCACTTTGGCGTTCGGTCCCCCGAGGTATTTGAAGAGCGGCTGGCCGAGCGTCTCGGCTCCGGCCTTCGCATTGGCGAGAGAGACGGCGAGGATGGCGTTGGCGCCGAGTTTGGATTTCTTGAAGCCCGTGCCGTCGAGCGCAATCATCGTGCCGTCCACCGTGAGTTGGTCGAGAGCGTCGAGGCCGCGGAGTGCGGGGAGGATTTTCTTGGTCACATTCTCGACGGCCTTGCGCACGCCTTTGCCGAGGTAGCGGTTCTTCTCGCCGTCGCGCAACTCGAGAGCTTCGTGTTCTCCGGTCGAGGCGCCGGAGGGCACGGCAGCGCGACCAATGGCGCCGCCGGCGAGGATCACTTCGACCTCGACGGTGGGGTTGCCGCGGGAGTCGAGGATTTCACGGGCGAGGATGTTTTCAATGTTCGTCATAAGCACAGGTTCGATTCCAAAAATGAAGCGGCATCATAGGTTCGAGCAGGGGCGAGTCAAGCCAAGCCCACGGCCTGCGGGCACCCTGCGCGCGGCGGGCCAAAAAGGGATTGTCGCGCGCGGCGTTTCGCGGCATCCTCCCGGCCTCTTTATGCGGCAGGTAAACTTGGGAATCATCGGCGGCGGCACGGTGGGCGGTGGCGTTGTCCAAGCCATCGGGCGAAACGGCCCGTTGATGGCCTCGCGCCTCGGCGTGAGCCTGCGCGTCGTCCGCGTCGCCGTGCGCGACCTGCGCAAAGCGCGGGCGGTGAAGATCCCTGCCACGCTGTTGACCGACGACTGGCGGGCGGTCGTGAACGATCCGCAAGTGCATCTGGTGGTGGAGTTGATGGGCGGCACCACGACCGCACGCGTCGCCGTCCTGGCCGCGCTGCAGCTTGGCAAACCGGTGGTCACCGCCAACAAGGCGCTGCTCTCCGCGCACGGAGAGGAGCTCTTCGCCGCCGCACAGAAACACGGCACGAACCTCTACTACGAGGCAAGCGTCGGAGGCGGCATCCCGATCATCAAGGTCCTGCGCGAAGCGCTCATCGGTAATCGCATCACCCGCCTGTACGGCATCGTCAACGGCACGTGCAATTACATCCTCACGCGGATGAAGCTCGAGGGCGCAGACTTCGCCGCCGTGCTCGCCGACGCCCAGCGCCTCGGCTACGCGGAGACGCCGCCGCACCTCGACATCGACGGCCACGACGCCGCGCACAAGACGGGCATCCTCGCCTCGCTGGCGCATGGCTTCTGGGTGAACCCGCGGCAGATTCACACCGAAGGCATCCGGCACATCACGCAGCTCGACATCCAGTTTGCCGGACAGCTCGGCTATACGATCAAGCTCCTCGGCGTGGTGAAGAAACACGACGGACATCGCGCCGTGCAAGTCTCCGTCTATCCCGCGCTCGTGCCGAACAGCCACGTGCTCGCCAGTGTGAACCATGTCTTCAACGCCGTCTATGTCCGCGGCGACGTGGTCGGTGACACGCTTTACTACGGCCGTGGCGCGGGACAGGACGCGACGGCCAGCGCGGTCCTGAGCGATCTCGCGGATGCCGCACTCGATCTCAAGACCGGCGTGAAAAGCCGCGTGCCTCCGTTCGTGCCGCATGAACGCGACGGCTCAGTGTTGCCGATGGACAAAGCCATCTCGCGTTACTACGTCCGCCTGAATGTGGCCGACCGGCCCGGCACGCTGGCACGCATCGCCGCGATTCTTGGCCGCG
This sequence comes from Pedosphaera sp., assembly GCA_009691645.1. Classification (GTDB taxonomy): domain Bacteria; phylum Verrucomicrobiota; class Verrucomicrobiia; order Limisphaerales; family SIAT01; genus SIAT01. The sequence continues at coordinate 5,149 of SIAT01000073.1, forward strand.
CGCACATCGGCATTTCCTCGGTCATCCAACCCGAAGGCCACGAGGTCGAGAGCGTGCCGCTGATCCTGATGATCCATGACGCGCCGAACGCGGCGATGCGCCGGGCGCTCGCGCAGATTTCCAAGCTGGCCGTAATCAAGGGCGCGCCGGCGATGATCCGGGTGGAGAGTTTCGAGTAAGATGAGCGCGCTCCTGTTTCGCAGCACCAACGGCCAATCCCCCCCCGTCAATCTGCGCGAGGCGTTCCTCGCCGGACAGGCTCCGGATCGCGGCCTGTATCTCCCCGAGGCTTTCCCGCGCTTCACTCCCGCGGAAATCGCCGCGTTCGCTGGCCTGCCATATCACGAAATCGCCGCGCGCGTCCTCACTCGGTTTACCGTCGGCATCATCCCCGACGCCACCATCGCGGAGATGTGCCACGACGCTTACGACTTCAACATCCCGCTCGAACTCATCCACGACCGCATCTTCCTGATGCGGCTGGACCAAGGCCCGACCGCCTCCTTCAAAGATTTCGCCGCGCAGATGATGTCGCGGATGTTTGGCCACTTCTTCCAACAGGATCACCGCGAAGTCACCATTCTCACCGCCACGAGCGGCGACACCGGTGCGGCCGTCGCGCACGCGTTCCACAACATTCCCGGCACCCGCGTCGTCGTGCTGTTCCCGATCGACGAGATCAGCCTGAGCCAGCGCAAGCTCATGACCACCCTGGGCGACAACGTCCGCACCGTGGCCATTGACGGCAAGTTCGACGACTGCCAGGCGATGGTGAAACGCGCGTTCACCGACCCCGCGCTCGCGCACATCCACCTTTCCTCCGCCAACTCCATCAACATCGGCCGGCTCCTGCCGCAGAGTGTTTACTACTTCTATGCCGCGTCGCGCCTCGCGCAGCCGGGCGAGCCGATGGTCTTCAGCATCCCGAGCGGCAACTTCGGCGACATGATGGGTGCGGTCGTCGCGCGCGAGATGGGTTTGCCCGTGCGGAAAATCATCGCCTCCGTCAACGAGAACGATTCCTTCCCGCGCTACCTCTCCAGCGGCGTTTACGAAAAGATTTCCCCCTCGCGCAACTCCGTCTCCAACGCGATGAACGTCGGCCACCCGAGCAACCTCGCGCGGCTCGTCGCCGTGTATGGCGGGCAGATGGATGAGACGGGCAAAATCCATCGCCAGCCCGACCTCGCCGCGATGCGCCGCGACATCTTCTCCAGCTCCATCAACGACGAGCGCACGCGCACCTCGTTGCGCGACTTTTGGAACAAGTATCAAATCCTCCTCGAACCCCACGGCGTCGTCGCGTGGCAGGGCTTTCTGGATTGGAACGCCGTCGAGCCACTCGGCAATGCGCCCGCCGTGATCGTCGAGACTGCGAACCCCGCCAAGTTCCCCGAGGAAGTGGAGAAGGTCGTCGGCTGGCCGCCCGACGTGCCCGCCGCGATGACCGCCGCCCTCGCGCAACCCGAGGACCACGACCGCATGGGCGCGGACTACGACCAGTTCCGCAGCTACCTCCTCGCGCGGCACGCCCCGGCCTGAGCCGCCGCTGCGAGGAAGCCGAAGTTTCAACCACGGATCGACACGGATAAGACTGGCCGCGATAGGGCACAGAGAGCGCAAAAACTTCTCCCTCTCCTCCTCGATCAAGGAGGAGAGGGCAAACGCCGAGACGGAGACCGGCGATCCACCATCTCGTCATGCAGAAGCGGCATTGCCAAATCCCGCGTTGTCCTGCTACAACACACGCCCTTTGACATGGCTCTCATTGTCCAAAAATACGGCGGCACTTCGGTCGGCAACCCCGAGTGCATCAAGAATGTCGCCGGGCGCGTGGCCGCGCACCGTGCGAAGGGCGACCAAGTGGTGGTCGTCGTCTCCGCGATGAGCGGTGTGACCGATAGCCTCATCAAGCTCGCCAAGGAAATCACGCCGCTCCCGAGCGAACGCGAGATGGATATGCTCCTCGCGACGGGCGAGCAGCAGACCATCGCGCTCACGGCCATCGCGCTTCAGCAGCTCGGCATCCCCGCGACTTCGCTCACCGGCGCACAGGCGGGCATCGTGACCGACGGCGTCCACACGAAGGCGAAGATTCAAAATATCACGCCGAAGAAAGTTCACGCGCTGCTCGATGCGGGCAACGTCGTCATCGTCGCAGGTTTTCAAGGCGAGACCGCCGAAGGCCACATCACCACGCTCGGCCGCGGCGGTTCCGACCTCACGGCCATCGCGCTCGCTGCCGCGCTCAAGGCCGATCTCTGCCAGATTTACACCGATGTGGATGGCGTTTACACGGCCGATCCGCGCATCGTGCCCAACGCGCAGAAGCTTGCCGAAATTTCCTACGACGAAATGCTCGAACTCGCCGGCTCCGGTGCGAAGGTGATGCAGTCGCGCTCGGTCGAGTTCGCCAAGAAGTTCGGCGTCGTCTTCGAAGTTCGATCCAGCTTGAACGACAACCCAGGAACGATTGTGAAAGAGGAAACCAAAAGCATGGAAGGCGCCGTGATCCGGGGCGTCTCGCTCGACAAGAATCAGGCGAAGATCACGCTCGTGGCCGTGCCCGACCGTCCCGGCGTGGCGGCGCGCATCTTCAAGGCGCTCGCCGAGGCGACCATCAATGTGGACATGATCGTGCAGAACGTCAGCCACGGCGCCGGCGTGCCCGCCACCGATCTCTCCTTCACGATGGACAAGCCCGACCTGCTCAAGGCCTCGAAGGTCATCGAGGGATTGAAGGGCGAAATCGGCTACCGCGAGGCGCTCACCGACGAGAAGATCGGCAAGCTCTCCATCGTCGGCGTCGGCATGCGCAGCCACTCCGGCGTGGCGGCGAAGATGTTCGATACGCTCGCCAATGAAGGCGTTAACATCGAGATGATCTCCACCAGCGAGATCAAGATCTCCGTCGTGATCGAACTCGCCAAGGGCGAGTCGGCCATGAAAGCCCTGCACAAATCCTTCCTCGGCTGAGACGGATTTCGGAAACAAAAAAGCGCAGGGATTTCTCCCTGCGCTTTTTGCTTTCCCCGGGGGAAGGATTATTCCGCAGTGATCTGAATCGTGTGCGTCACCGGCACGAAGGCCGTCTTGATGGCGGCAGCGAGCGGGGCGCGCTCGGCCTCGGCCTTCGTCGCCACGCCTTCCATGTCGGTCTTCGCCTCGGGGCTACGGAAGAGCTGCTTGATCTGCTTGGTCTCGTACTGCTGCTTGGCAATGACAGCCGCGTCCACCTTGGCGAAGGCATCGCTGAACGGGTTCAC
>SIAT01000074.1 GCA_009691645.1 Pedosphaera sp.
CCGCCAATCCCACTCGCTGCGATAGCCGAACATCAGGTGCGGAGTTTCCAATCGCGCGCCGCCCTGTTTCTTTGAAGTGAGCAGCGCGTCCAGCAGGCCGCTGGTCATCAGTGTCCGCTCTGCTGGCCAACTGGGTTTGCCGGTGTGGACCATCCGCTCGACACCCTCTACTAAAAATCTGAAGTGACCGACCGGCCGCGCTTCCTGTGTCCAGAAAACGGTGGAGTCGCTCCGGCCGTCGGCCTCGCGCCAGGCCACGGACCATTCGCCCACCGCGCCATTCAAAGTGAACACGCTCGCGCGCAATCCGTCGGTGTACTCGATGAGCCAGAGCACGGGCTCCTTCACCAGTTCGCGCAGCGGCTTCGCGGGCTTTCGTTCCAACCGATTCAAAGCCGACGCAAACAGTTCCTTGTCGTAGATCCCCCGCTCGCCTGCAGCCCACACCGCGTCGCCGGTCAGGCATTGCACAAATCGCACGCCGGTCTCGCCACCGGCGCGCCGTTCGGCGAGGCATTGCACCATCTCCAACGCGTGGAATCCGTAATGATCGAGGGTGTGGTAGGAGAGTGCGACGATCTCCTTGAGCTTCGCGTCCCGACGGACATCGGCTGCTGGATTGCGCCACAACCCCGGCAACGACGAACCGGCCATCAGCGGCGCGTTCAACTCACGAGCGGTGTCGTGCAACCATTTCGCATCGCGCCAATTGTCGGCGAGCGCCTTGTCCACAAACACCGGCACAGAACGTCCGCTGGCGCGGAACACCTGCGCGACTTCTTCAAACAAACGGCGCTTTGGATAGATCGTCGCGCCCAGTTCGTTCGTGGGATATTTGCCGTGCTCGATCACGAAGAGCACGCCGTCCACCGCGAGTCGGCCAGTGCCGAGCGTGAGTGTGTCGGCCACATTCGTGTAAATGGTGAACCCGTGCTTCGCCGCGAGTCGGCGGCTCTTGTCGTCCGGCGACACTTGATCGGTGTAGAGGGAAACGAGTTGGAGATTCGGCCGCGGCCCTTTGCCGTCGAGCGTGTGTGTCTCGATGAGGCGCCCCACAATGACGTCCGCGTGGGAGTTGTGGTTGTACACCGAAACGATGGCGGCAATTCTCTTCGGCGGCGTGGCGGCGCAACCGATTACGGCGATCAACAACGGGAGTAATCCTCCGAGACGAAAAGAGCGGTTCACTTCAAATCCCTCGCAGCGATGCGGTGCAACGTGTACGGCGCGATGCTCAGGACGTTCACCGTGCCGTCGCGTCCTTCGCAAATGCCCATGTGATAAAGCGGCACCATCGCGCCATCGGCGAGGCGCTTCATTCCATGATGATACCGCAACGGCTTGCCCGCAGCATCCGTGAACGGCGTGTACTCCGGATTCCCCACAACAATCGCGCCGTGATCGCGGGGCGCAACGTCGCCTACACTCCATCTCGCCACGTGCAGATAATTCCCCGAGCTCTTCGACGCGCCCCACACGGCGGCCCAGATTGCACCATTCGGCCCGACACAGAGCGCGCGGCAATCGGTGCGTTCGGCATCGGCCAACAATTTGCCAAGCCCGCGGCCGCGCAGTACGGGGCCAGCTTGCGTGAGGTCGTAGCTGTAAAGTTGGTTCCCGCTCATTGCCACCGCGTAGAGCGTTTTGCCATCCGGCGAGATGTCCCAGTTGATGGGATGGCTCTCGGGATGTGCGAGCAGCGATTCTTTCGTGGGCGGCTGGCCGTCGATGGTTTGCTTCAACCGTTCCACCGTGTCGCTGCGGGGATCGTAGCGGGCGATATCACCGCCGAGAATCGGATGATACGCGCGCCCGAGCCAGTCCACCACGATGAACGGATACATGTGCCGACAATCGAGCAACTCGCGATACGTGCCGTTGGCGAGATCGAGAATCATGAAGTGTGTGCTCTCGGTCGGGCGCTCGTCGGAGCAGGTCGAGATGTACGCCACGCCGCGCGCTTCGTCGGGTGTCACGCTGATGATGCCGTGGTGCGGAACCGGGATCGGATAGACGCGTGTCTGGCCGGTGGCCGGATCGTACACCATCGGATAACCCCCGAGATAATCGGTGCGTTTCTCATCCTTCACCGGGTAACCCTGTTTGGTGCCGAAATAAATTTTACCGCTCGGGCCGGTGTTGTTGCGCGTATGGATCTTGGCCTGCGCGGCGAAGCCAGTCGTCAAAAGACCAATCTCCTTGTGCGCATCCACCACCGCGCGCATCGCCTGCTTCGCTGGATCAAACTCGACGAGGAACGCGTTCGTGCCGTACTGCGCCGTGCCGATGTAAAGGCGACCGTTTCGTCCCTCGATGATCGAGAAGTAACCACTGCCATCGCTCGTCGTCTCCTTCGGAATGGCGTGGGCCGTGGAAGTAAGCCGCTTGGGTGGCAACAGTTCAGCGGCGTGAAAGAATTGAACACCAGAGCACGCAGCGAACAAAGCGGCGAGTGCGATTGAGTGATTCGTTTTCATCGTGACACGTCTACGGGACGTGGGAAGTCTGCCGGCTATTCGGATGAATGCAAGCGCGGCTCAGCGCGACTGCACCAGTACGCGAAACGGCCGGCCGAGATGTTCGGGGTGCGTCAATGTCTGAAACTGCCGCGTGCGCACGGACGACCATTCGGCGAACCGCTCCTTCGCTGGAATTGTGTTGCCGAAAATACGCGTGAGGAATTGCGACTGCGTGGCCAGCGGCTCCGACTTCAAGCCTGCGAGTTCACCCATCACTTGGAGCACGGTGAAGTTGGCCGAGGCGGTGAGGTCCTGCTCACCGGGATTCGCCAACGGATCGTCGCACACACGATGCTTCGCGTAGGCGCGCAGTGTCCCGTTCGCCCGGTTTGGCGCATAAAACTCCTCGGCGCGCAGCCCGTAATCAATCGCGAGCAAACGCCCACTCTCGATCTTGTTCGCGGCGGCACTCCACCACTCGGCGGCGACGGGAGAAATCTCCGTCGTGAAACCATCCGGCAACACCGCGCGCAATTCACGCGGCACCTGCAGAGTCTGGCCCCGTACTGCCTTCGCTTCTGGTTCAGCCATCCGCGCCCAGACAAAACGCTCATTCTCCCAGCGCACACCCCATTCGAACCATTGCTGTGCTGTCGCGTCCCAACCGATGCGGTGCACGGGAAAGGCATCGAGCAGTTCGTTGCTGAAAACCAGACCGCGCACGGAAGGCAGCGTCGCCAGCGAATCGAACCACTTCACCTTGCCCGCGAAACTCGACAGCGTCTCGCGCTGCCATTTCTGCCGCGCAAACGACGGCTCCAGGATGCAGTACTCGACCTGCTCGAAGAGTTGCGGACGGAACTTCTGCAGATGTCCGAGGATGTCCGCCGCGAGTTTGCCGTCGTGCGCGCCGGCCTCGACTAATTGGTGTTTCCCATGAACATCGGCCTCCAGCCATTCAGCGAACTGGAACGCCAGCAGTTCTCCGAACAGGCTGCCCACGCTCACGCTCGTGTAGAAATCGCCTGCGCGCCCGACGCGTTGCGCCTCCCGCTCATAATAGCCGAGCATCGGCGCGTACAACGCCAGTTCCATGAAACGCGCGAACGAGACAACTCCCTTCGTTCCAATCACGCTGCGGATTTTTTCAGCTAGTTCGCTCATCCTTGCGACTGCCGCTGAGTTTGGCTAAAACCCTGTCCGACGCAACCGCGATGCGCGCCATTTCAAATTGAATCCTTCAACGCCCAAACCGGCCGGCAAAGCCATGCGCCTCGATCAAGCTTTGGTCGAGCGGTCTCTGTGTGAAAGCCGCGAGAAAGCCAAACGCGCCATCCTCGCTGGGCAGGTACGCGTGAACGGCCAACTGGCGCACAAGGCCAGCGACACGGTGCGCGATGGAGATGTGTTGAGCATCGAGAGTGGCGAAAAGTTCGTCAGCCGCGGCGGATTCAAACTCGAGCACGCGCTCGACTTCTTCAAAATCAACGTGACCGGCGCGGTCGCTGCCGATTTCGGCGCTTCGACCGGCGGCTTCACCGATTGCCTGCTGCAACGGGGCGCGACGCGCATCTTCGCCGTGGATGTCGGCCACGGCCAGCTCGCGTGGAAGCTGCGGAAGGATCCACGCATCGTGGTGATGGAGCGCACCAACGCGCGGCACCTCGCGCCAGCGCATTTCCCCGCCGCGCTGGATCTCGTGGTGGCGGACTGCTCGTTCATCTCGCTCCGGCTCGTGCTCCCCGCCGCGGTTGCAATCCTCCGGCCGGGCGGTAACATCATGGCGCTAATCAAGCCGCAGTTCGAGGCCGGCAAAGCCGAAGTGGACAAAGGCGCTGGAGTCATCACCGACCCCGCCGTGCACGCGCGGGTGCTGGCCGAACTGGAGGCGTTTATCCGCGCGCAACCTGGATTACACTGGCACGGCGTCACCGAATCGCCGCTGCTCGGACCGGCTGGCAACAAAGAATTTTTGACCTGGATTGAAAAAGTTATCTGACACATTCCGACGCGTCGGACTCATCGCCCACACCGAGAAGGCCGCCAGCCGCGACGTTCTGCGCAAAGCCGCAAGCCTCATCGCCGCCACCGGCCGTACCGCGCTCACCGAGCAGGCCACGGCCGAGATGAGCCGCCTGAAATTGCCGGCGGCTGAAAGCGCCGCTGCGCTCGCGCGCCAAGTGGACCTACTGCTCGTCTTCGGTGGCGATGGCACGATTCTTCGCGTCGCACGCGAGGTGGCGGGAACGAAGACGCCCATCTTGGGCATCAACATCGGCGGGCTTGGTTTCCTCACCGCCGCCTCGGCCAAGCAACTGCCGCAGGCGTTGAAGCAGCTTTGGAACGGCGATTTCAGTGTGGAGACGCTGCCGATGATCGAGGCCACTGGACGCAAGCAGGGCAGTCCTTTCCGAGAATTAGCGCTCAATGATCTGGTCATCAGCCGAGGCACGGTGCCACGCCTCATCGAGTTGGAGGTCAACGTGGATGGCGAAGTGCTCACGCGCTACCGCTGCGACGGACTCATCCTCAGCTCGCCGACCGGTTCCACGGCTTACTCGCTCGCCTCCGGTGGCGCGATTGTCAGCCCGCGCGCTGAGGTTTTTGCCATCACGCCCATCTGTCCGCACACGCTTTCGAACCGATCGCTCATCGTGAGCTTGGATTCCGCCATCGAGGTGAACGTGATTAGCAAACACGTCGAAAGCTATCTCTCCGCCGATGGCCAAGTGCGCGCGGACCTGCACGCCGGTGACCGCATCACCATCCGCCGCAGCCGGCAGACGGTGCGTTTGATTCGCCTCACCGGCGGTTCGTTCTTTACCACGCTGCGCCACAAGCTGCACTGGAGCGGTTCGAACGTATGATCCGCCTGAAGGACATCGCCCAACACGCGGGCGTCTCGGTGATGACCGTCTCGAAGGCGCTGCGCGACGAGCCGGATATCTCCGCCCGCACCAAGACGAAAATCCGCCAGCTCGCCGACCAGTTCGGCTACGTGCCGAACACCGCCGCGCGCAGCCTGCGCCTGCGATCGACCCGATTCTTCGGCCTCGTCATCCCCGCGATGACCAACCCGATTTATGCGCGCGTTGTCATGGCGATTGAGGAACAGGCTCACGCGCTCGGTTACGAGGTCATCCTCACGCACTCGCTGAACAACCCCGAGCGCGAGGAGGAATGCATCCGCCGCCTGATCGCCCGGCGCGTGGACGGCCTGTTCATCCACCCCATCTATCGCCGCGAGACCCACGCGCGCATCTACGATGACCTACTCCGGCGCGGCATCCCCACCGTGCTACTCGGCCATCGCGCGGCCTTTTGCGCCCGCTTCATCAACGTGGAAACCGACGACCTCGCCCCGAGCAAGGCCGTCACGCGACACCTGCTCGAGCTGGGCCATCGTCGCATCGCCTGTTTCGCCGGACCGGTCTTTTCGCCGATGGCACAGGAGCGTTTCGAAGGCTACCGGCGTGTGCTGCGCGAGGCCGGCATCGAGGTCGAGGACAAGCTGATGTTCAACGCCGGCGGCACCATCGAGGAGGGTGCGAGGGCCGCGCTCCAGATGATCGATGAAGGCGTGCGCGCCACGGCCATCCAGTGCGTGAACGACCTCGTGGCCATCGGCGCTGCGACCACCTTCATGCAGCAGGGAATCCGCATTCCGCAGGACCTCTCCGTGGTCGGTTTCGGCAACATTCTTTCCGCGGAACATTTCCGTGTGCCGCTCACCACCGTGCGCCAGCCCAAGTTCCGACAAGGCATCGCCGCGATGGAGTCGATGCTCAAACTTCTCTCGGGCGAACCGATCGAAAGCAAACGGCTCCCAGCGGAGATTATCGTACGCGACAGCACTGGACCTGCCCCGAAACCCGACGTGAAGTGACTTGAGCCGAGGCGCGCCTCCTCTTAAAGTGCGCGCGTGAAACACTCATCCCGCGCCGCCGCGCTTGCCCTCGCCACGCTGATGTCCACCACGTTCACCCCCGATGATGCCGACGCCCAGTCGGCCGGCTACAACTACGACGAATCGAAGGTCGCCAGTTACACGCTGCCCGACCCGCTCCTCTGCGCCGACGGCACGAAGGTCACCGACGCCAAGATTTGGCGTGAGAAACGCCGGCCGGAAATCCTCGAACTGTTCCGCACACACATGTACGGCCGCAGCCCCGCCAAACCAGCCGGGCTGGTTTACGAAGCCGGCGCCACCGACACGAAAGCTCTCGGCGGCAAAGCCACGCGCCGCGAGATCCACATCTTCCTCGACGGCAAAAAGGGCGGGCACCGCATGACATTGCTGCTCTATCTTCCGAATGGCGCGAAGCAGCCTGTGCCCGCTTTCCTCGGCATGAACTTCGAGGGTAACCACACCATCGACGCCGACCCCGGCATCACCATTTCCGAACAGTGGACATCGGATGGCAAGGAGAGGCCCGACAAGCTCGTGAAGCCCGCCGAGACCACGCGCGGCAAGAGCATCGGCCGCTGGCCACTGGAGATGATTCTCGCACGCGGCTACGCCGTGGCCACCGTCGCGCGCGCCGACGTCGAGCCGGATTACGCCACCGGCTGGAAACACGGCTTGCGCGCCGCGCTCAGCAAGGATGGCGCGAACACGCAATGGAATACGGACGACTGGGGCGCTGTCGCCGCGTGGGGTTGGGGACTCAGCCGCGCGCTCGATTATCTCGAGACCGACAAGGCCGTGGATTCCAAGCGTGTCGCGCTCCTCGGCCACTCGCGTCTCGGCAAGGCCGCTCTCTGGGCTGGCGCGGAGGACGAACGCTTTGCCATCGTCATCTCAAACAACTCCGGCGAAGGCGGCGCGGCACTCGCACGGCGCAACTTCGGCGAGACCGTCGAGCGCATCAACACTTCGTTCCCTCACTGGTTCTGCACCAACTTCAAGAAGTACAATCAGGACGTGCACCACCTGCCCGTGGATGCGCACCAACTCATCGCCCTCGCCGCGCCGCGCCCCGTGTATGTCGCCAGCGCGGAGGAAGACAAGTGGGCGGATCCGAAGGGCGAGTTCCTCTCCGCGAAGTTTGCCGAGCCGGTTTATCGCCTCTTCAACAAAGCCGGGCTCGGCGTCGCAAGCTGGCCGCCGGTCAACACGCCGGTCGGTGACGTCATCGGCTACCATCTCCGCACCGGCAAGCACGACGTGACCGACTACGACTGGGCGCGCTACCTCGACTTCGCCGATCGACATTTCCGTAAAGAAAAGAAGAATTAATTGCGAAGGGCAAAAACGCAGAGTCATCGCCCGTATTTTTTCGCGATTGTCTCTGCTTGGATTTTAGAGGATCGAAATATCCTCTCCTATTTCTTCACCCACTCAATCGCGTTCACCAGCAGTGTCTTGAACTCCGGCAGGTCGTGGGCGCGAGCGTCGTGGCCGAGGGTGAGGCCGGCGATGCGGGCTTTCGGGTGCTTCACGACGAAGACTTGCGGGTAATCCCCGGGCCGCTGCGTGGAGGTCGCGGTGGCGAGGACTTCAATGGGCGTGCCGGCGGCGTCGGGTTGGAAGTAATAGAGCTCGTCGGTGATGCGGAAGGTGGCGGGGACGCCCTTCATGATGGGATGCGCGGGGTTGGTGGCTTTCACTTCGTATTCGCCGAGGCGGTCGTGGCCGCGTGAGCCGCCACCGGCCAACTCGCGGTTGTATTCCGGCCAGTCTTTGTAGTTATACCAGACGCCGGCGTGGAGGAGCACGACGCCTTTGCCAGCGGCAGCGTGGGCGAAGAGAGCCTTGCGCACCTCGGGCGTGGTGAAGGCCGGCGTGTTCACGCTGAGGACGAGCACGTCCACGGTCTTCACGTGGTCCACGAAGTCGAGCGGGCTTTCGGTGTAGTTCACGGAGAACTTCGCGGCCTTGAGCATCGCGACG
>SIAT01000075.1 GCA_009691645.1 Pedosphaera sp.
GAAATGCGTGAACGTGACGCGCGCGACTGGTGCGGGAAGAAGTGTTCTTTAGCATAACTCAGCGGCCAGCACTTTGTTACAGGCTGACAAAGTCTTTTCAAATGTTTGAGTAGGCAATGGCTGTGCCAGCACCCCGACAGTGAACGAGCAGCCAACGACTTCGAAACTTGGAGGGCTTCAGTGCGAATGATACGGCCGCAGATTCCACTCCTCGCGCAACTCGGTCGGGATCTCGCCGAGGAATCGCGAGGGCTGCTGGAAGGTGTCGCCGCCCGGTCCGGGCATCATGCGGATGAGCGGGTAGCTCAGGTAAAGCTCGTCCTTCGCCCGCGTGCAGGCCACATAAAACAACCGGCGCTCCTCCTCCTCGCCCTCGGTGGTGTCGAGCGAGCGGGCAGAAGGGAAAAGTCCGTCGCAGAGCATCACCACAAAGACCACGCGGAACTCCAATCCTTTGGCTTGATGGATGGTGGAGAGCCGGAGTTGCTCGGTGTCGTCCGTCGCCGTTTTGTTTTCGTCGGCTTCGAGATTCGTCAGCAGGGCGAGCTGGGTGAGGAATTCCTCCATCGTCGCGAACTGCTGTGCGAAGCTGGCGAGCTGCTGCACATCCTCCAGCCGCGCGCGGAAGTTCGCGTACTCGGCCTTGAGATAATCCTCGTAACCGGCCTCGATCACGAGCCGGATCATTTTGTCCGCCCGCCCGCACACCCCCTCCGCCTCGAGTTGGGCGATGGTGGCCACAAACTGCCCCCACGCCGCCGCGGCTTTTTTCGGCACACGCGTCGCGCACTTTTCGAGCGCTTCAGCCAGCTTTGAACTTTCGATTTTGAACTTTGAACTTAGTTCAACCCACAGCTTGTCCGCGCCCTTGCCGCCGACGCCCGGCATCATTCGCACGAGCCGCTTGAAGGCCAGCTCGTCGCGCGGATTGGCCACGAACTTCAAATGCGCAGCCACGTCCTTGATGTGCGCCTGCTCGAAGAACCGGATGCCGCTGGTGATGCTGAAGGGGATGTTGCGCCGCGTCAGTTCGAGCTGCAGTTCCAAAGCGTGGAAATGGGATCGGTAGAGCACCACCATCTCGTCCAGCTCGATCCCCTCCTCACGCAACTCGAGGACGCGCTGGGCCACGAAGGCCGCCTGCTCGCCCGAATCGCCGCAGGCCACGAGCACCGGCTTCGTGCCGCTGGGCCGCGCGGGCTGGAGCTGCTTGGTGAATTGGCGCGTGTTGGCCGCGATGGCCGCGTTGGCCAGCGCGAGGATCTCCGGTGTGCTGCGATAATTCATCTCGATCTTGTACACCACCGCCCCCGCGTAGCGTTTGGGGAACTCCAGGATGTTCTCGAAGTTCGCCCCGCGCCAGGCGTAGATGCTCTGCGAATCATCACCCACCACCATCACGTTCCGGTGACGCGCGCCGAGTAGATCGATCAGCTCGCTCTGTAGTAGGTTCGTGTCCTGATATTCATCCACGAGGATGAACTGGAACCGCCGCTGGTACAACTCGCGCACCTCGTCGTGGTCGCGCAACAGCCGCAGCCAGAGCACGAGGAGATCGTCGAAATCCATCAGCCCCGTGGTACGCTTCCGCTCAGTGTAACGCCGCGAGATATCCTCAATCTGCGGCGCGAGATGGCTGAAGTAATCGTATTGCTCCGCGAGAACCTCCGGCACCACCCGCTGCTTGTTCACCGCCAGCGAGAAAATATCGGCCAACACATCCGCCTTCGGAAACCGCGTCGCCTTCACGTCAATCTTCGCATCGTCCACGCAGGCTTGGATGAGATCCTTCGCATCCTCGCGATCCATGATCGTGAAGTCCGCCTTGTACCCTAGCAACTCGGCATGACGGCGCAGGACGCGGTTGCCGATGGAATGGAACGTCCCGCCCCAAAGCTGCGCGAGGTCATTCTCCAGAAGATCGCCCACGCGCCGCATCATTTCCTTGGCCGCCTTGTTGGTGAAGGTGAGCAGAAGAATGCGATCGGGTGGAACCCCCTGTTCGATGAGCCACGCCACGCGGTACGTGAGCGTGCGCGTCTTGCCCGAACCCGCGCCCGCGATGACCAGTGCCGGCCCCGGCAACGCGGTGACGGCCGCGTGCTGCTGCTCGTTTAGCTCGCGGGCGTAGTCGATCTGTAACTCGATCGGCGCCCGGAACGGCTGCAACTGATACTCGCGCGACACGGGCGGACGTTAACCCGCCGCGCCGCCCTTTGGGAAAGGGAAAAGGATGCCGCCGGACACAAAGTCTGCTTTAATCGGCCCGATGCGTCCGTCGCCCATAATTTGCCCGCCAAGAATTGACCCACCCACTCGCAGGCCGCGTTTCGCATTCTAGATTTCCAATGTCTGCCCATCCTCATCTCGCCGCCAACAACGACCCCACGCTCAACGCCAAAGCCCGCTCCACGTGGGAGATCGTCCGCCGCGTGGCCGTCTATTTGCGGCCGTACAAACTGATGGCCGCAGGCACGATTCTCTTCGCGCTGCTGTCGCTGGCCTGCTCCTTCGCCTACCCGAAGCTCACGCAATACGTCATCGACGAAGTCATCGCCAAAAACGCCGCCGCCCAACTTGCGCCGGTGATGCTCGCTCTCCTCGGCGCCTTCCTGTTGCGCGAGCTGTTCAACGGCATCCGCATCCGCATCAACAACGAATTCGAGCAACTCGTCATCCTCGACATGCGCCGCGAAGTGTACGCGCGCCTGCAGCGGCTGCCCGTCGGTTACTTCGACAACCGCGCCTCCGGCGACTTGATGACGCGCGTGATCGAGGACGTGAACAATCTCGAGCGCCTGCTCATCGACGGTACCGAGCAAGGCACCGTGTCGATTCTGAGCATCGCCGGCGTGCTGGTCATACTTTTCTGGATGAACCCGTTGCTGGCGGCGACCGCCCTCATCCCGTTGCCACTGCTCGCCGGCGGCGCTCTCTGGTACACGCTCACCGCCCACCGCCGCTACCGTAAACAACGTCAGGCCGCCAGCGCGATGAACGCCCTGCTGATGGACAACCTGCAGGGCGTGCGGCAGATCAAATCCTTCACCCGCGAAGCGCACGAGGACACGCGCTTCGGCCAGCGCGCCGAGGAGTTGCGTCAAGGCACGCTCGGCGTGATGCGTGTCTGGTCCATCTACTCGCCCGCGATGGCGTTCGCCTCCGCGCTCGGCACCGGCCTCGTGCTTTGGTTCGGCGGCCGGCAGGTACTCGAGGGCACGTTGAAGGTCGGCGAACTCGTCGGGTTCGTCCTCTATCTCGCGCTCTTTTACGAACCGGTCACGCGCCTGCACGGATTGAATCAAATGCTCCAATCCGCCCGCGCCGCCGGTGAGCGCGTGTTCGACATTCTCGATGCGCCGGAGGAACGGGCCGCCGTATCGTCAGCCACATCCCGTCAGATTGAACCCGCTGTGTCGGCGCCTCCCGCAGGCTGGCACGCGCGCGGCGAAGTCATTTACGAAAACGTCCAGTTCGGCTACGGCCCCGAGCGCGTTGTGTTGAAAGGCGTCTCGCTGCGCGCGCGGCCGGGCCAGATGATCGCGCTCGTCGGCCCGACGGGCGCGGGCAAATCCACGCTCGTGAATCTTCTCCCCGCATTCTACGAAGCCACCGGTGGCCGCATGACGATCGATGGGCACGATAATCGCGGCCTCGCTCTCGAAACGCTCCGCGCGCAAATCAGCGTGGTGAGTCAGGAAGCGTTTCTCTTCAACGGCACCGTGCGCGAGAACATTCTCTACGGACGTCTCGGCGCCACTGACGCCGAGTTGGACTCCGCCGCGCGCGCGGCCAACTGCCACGAGTTCATCAGCCACCTGCCCGACGGCTACGACAGCCGCGTGGGCGAACGCGGCGTGAAGTTGAGCGTGGGCGAGAAACAGCGCGTCTCCATCGCGCGCGCGCTATTGAAGGACGCGCCGATTCTCATCCTCGACGAAGCCACCGCCAGCGTGGACACCGCCACCGAGAAGCTGATTCAAGAGGCGCTGGAACGGCTCATGGCCGGTCGCACCAGCTTCGTCATCGCCCACCGCCTCAGCACGATTCGCAAGGCCGACCAAATCCTCGTCCTGCGCCACGGCGAGGTCGTGGAACGCGGCACGCACGAGGAACTCCTCGCCTGCGACGGCCTCTATGCCAAGCTCGCCCGCATCCAGAACACCACCTTCATCGAAGAGAGCTTCGAGAAGCTGACGGCGGAGCGATTGTGAATACGTGTGGATAACACGCTGTTGACTGTTTGCGACCGCAGGTCTTGACTCGCCTCCGTTCCGTTCCGACAAAAAAGAACGGCCGCACACGTGAGCGAAATGACCGAGACACAGTGGTTTTATCTGAACCCCGAGCCGCATACCGGCCCGGTGCCGGAGTCGCATCTCATCGAACTGATCGAGTCCGGCAAAATCCCCGCCACCACGTTGATCTGGACCCCCGGAAACCCGTCTTGGGAACCCGCCTCGAATTACTTTCCTTCCGCCGCAAAACCGGCCGCGCCCGCCAGACCGCCGGTGAAGACCACAACCGCTCCTGCCGAACCAGTGGCAGCGGCTCCGAGTGCGGTTGCGTCCGCGGAAAAGAAAATCAGCGCCGTCGCCGTCGCCAGCGCGGTTCTGGCCCTCGGCCTCATCGGCGTGGGTGGCTGGTGGCTCGGCTCGTGGCAGACGCAGCGGCACTACGCGAAACTGGCCGCCCAGTCCGCATTGACGAATAGCGTCGAGAACTCCGTCGGGGTTGTCCCGTCGAAGAAGGAGTTGCCGAAAGTCGAAATCAAACCGCCGGTGGTGGTGCAACCGCCGGCCAGCGTTGCGCTCTTTCGCGTGAAGCGCGAGGGCAAGTGGGGTTTCATGAACGCGCAGGGCGAGATCATCATCGCGCCGCAGTTCGATCTGGCGCTCGATTTCCGGTCCGGCCTTGCCTTCATCCTGCAACAAAAAGCGGATGGGCCGAAGTGGGGCTACATCGACGAGCAGGGCAAGATCGCCTTCGAGCCGACGTGCGACTTCGCCGGCAGTTTCTCCGAAGGCTTGGCGCGCGTGCGGTTCGGTGCGGCGGACGCCCCGCGCTCGTGGGGCTACGTGAACACGATGGGCATGGCCGCCATCGCGCGGCAATTTGATGCGGCGCGGGATTTCTCGCAGGGCCTCGCGGCCGTGCGCGTGGACGGCCAGTGGGGGTTCATCGACAAACAGGGGGCGATGGCCATCACGCCGCAGTTCGAGGGGGCGGGCAATTTTCATGAAGGCCTCGCAGCCGTGCGCCGCGGCGGGCGCTGGGGTTTCGTGGACACCACCGGCGCAACTCTCATCGAACCGAAATTCGAGGCGGTGGGCGAATTCTCCGAAGGCCTCGCGACCGCGCAGAACGGTCTCGCTTGGGGCTATCTCGATCGCAAAGGCGAATGGGTCGTGGCGCCGCAGTTCGCGTGGGCCGATAAATTTTCCGAAGGACTCGCCGGCGTGAAGCTCGGCGGCGAGGAGGCCACGCTTTGGGGTTTCATCAATCCCGCCGGGCGCCTGATGATTCCGCCGCAGTTCTCCTACGTGGGGCCGTTCTCCGAGGGCATCGCGCGCGCGCAAGTCGGCGGGCAGCTCGCCGGCAAGTGGGGTTTCGTGGATAAGTTCGGCCGGTTCACCATCGAGCCACGCTTCGACAGCGCGGAGGATTTTCACAGCGGCCTCGCCGGCGTCATGTTCGGTGCAGAAGAAACCGGCCGGCACGGCTACATCGACCCAGTCGGCAAGTATCTCTGGGAACCGAGCAACTAGCTCGGCACCGCGGGCAAGCCCATCCACTCTGCAACGTGACGCGCGCATTTGCGCGGCGTGGTCGGCAGTATCGCGTGATCGGAGAAGATGAGCCGCACATCGCGCAGGCCGGGGCAATTCCGCCGCAACCACCACCACACCGGTCCCCACGGCACGATGAACTCCACCAACCCCGAGAGATAATACACCGGCAACGTCGTCGCACGCGCGATGGGACGCGGGTCGTTCCTCCGGATGAGCGTCGCGCGCCAAGCCCACGCCCGGACATCCGCCCACGTGCGGCGACGCACAAACTCGCGCACCTCGTCTCTCTGCTCCGGTTCGCGACACGCCCGCAGTGCCATCACCGCGCCGTACAACCACGCAAAGACAAACACGAACAGCGGCCCGATGCTCCACAGCCCCGCTTCTGCCAACCAAACGCCGGGCATGAACGGATGCCGCACGAAACCGCCGGCGAGAATGAGTCCGTCGGCCTTGAAACTCTCCCGTTCTGCGCAGCGCTGTTCCTCGATCTGCTTCAACAGCGCCCAGCCGACCTGTGAACCAAACGACTCCGCCAGCAGCCAGCCGCGGCTAATTCCTTTCTCGCGCAGCGCGGCGAGCACGGCCCGGGCGTAATCGTCGAGCGACCACTCGAGCGTGCGTGGATAAGTGAATTCGACAAAACGCACGCGACCACTCATCGCGCGACGGAAACCGCCGACCACCGTCCAGTCGCCATGCAAGCCGGGCAAATAAATCAGCGTGGGCAACGCAGCGTCGCCGCCGTGGACTCGGATTTGCAATGTCTTTTCCATCTCAATTCGAGTGCGCCACGGCGCAGTGATCGAAATGTCCGTGACGCAGGAAATGAACGGTCTGATTCATGGCCTGCCAATCCCGTTTCAAGGTGAGATGAGTCGCCGGCAGAGTGAGAAAATCGCTCATTCCCGGAACTTGCGTGGCAACAACCGTGACCGTGCCATCGTTCGGTTCCGGCGGCAACAGCTTCGAGAAAAGCGGCAAAGGTTTTGTGCCGGGATCACCCCCAGATCGAATTGGACCCGGCCAAAGGCGCGCGGACCACTTTCCGGATTTGTTCCAAGCCGCGCTCGGTTGGGGCCCGCGAACAGGCGCAACCCGCGGCTGCGGCTCCAAAAATCAGCCGCCTCACTGCCTTGGTTCGGCGGCGCGAGCATCACCACCCGGCCGAGGTTCACGGGCGGATGCCGCTGCAAGTAACCGCGCAGCAACACACCGCCCATCGAGTGCGTTACGAAATGGACGCGCCCGCCGCCGGTCGCGAGCCGTTTTGCCAGACGGCGCGGCAGATAATCTTCAACGAGCTGATCGATCGGCAGAATGGTGGAGGGGTAGTTGACATTGATCACATCGTAGCCGGCCTGCTTCAAAAAACGCTCCAACTGCCAGAGCGAAAGTCCCGATCGCCCGAAACCGTGGAGTAACACCACGCGTTCAGCCGAGGCATCTGACGCCGACGCGCGAGAAGATCACGACCAGCCAGGAGAATCAACCAGCACGCGCGCACGACAAATCTCACAACATTTTCTCCAACGCGCGGTGGTTCACCTTGCCGGTGCCGAGCTTGGGGATCTCGCGCACCACCTTCAGCTCGCGCGGCACGCAGAGGTTGGTGAGGCCGCTCGCGCGGATGGCCGCACGGATCTCCTCGAGCGTCACGCGCGCCTCGTTGGTCACGGCCACGAGCACCTCGCCCTTTTCCTCGTCCGGCCGCGAGATCACCGCCACTTCGGTGCGCAAACCGAAATGCTTGAACACACCGCCCACGGCGTCCTCCACCGCGGTGAGGCTCACCATCTCGCCGCTGACTTTGGCGAACCGTTTCATGCGGCCGAGAATCCGCACGTAGCGCTGCTCATCCACGCTCACGATGTCGCCAGTGTCGTACCAGCCCCCGAGCGACTGGAAGGCGGCGTTGGCGTCGGGGTTCAGGTAAGCGTGCATCACGTTCGGTCCGCGCACGAAAAGACGGCCACCGTCGGCCACGCCTTCGACTGGTTCGAGCCGGTATTCCATCGCGGGCAAAAGCCGCCCGGCCGAACCGCCCGCATACTCGAGCGGCGTGTTCACGCTCACGCCCGGGCCGCATTCGGTCGCGCCGTAGCCTTCGAGAATCCGCACGCCAAATCGCTCGGACCACGCCTGCGCCGTCGCCTGCTGCACTTTCTCCGCACCGGCGAAGAGGTAACGTAGCGTGCGAAAATCGTACGGATGCGCTTTGCGCGCGTAGCCGTTCAGGAAGGTGTTCGTGCTGAGTAACACGGTGCAGTTGCGATCGTAGAACGCCGTTGGCACCAGCTTGTATTGCAGCGGCGAAGGGAAAAGGAACACGTGCATCCCGCGCACCAGCGGCAGCAACGTGCCGACCGTGAGGCCGAAGCTGTGGAAGAGCGGCAGGCAATTGAAGATGCGGTCGCTCTCGCCGAGATCGGTCACGAGCAGCATCTGGCGGATGTTCGCGAGCAGGTTCCCGTGTGTCAGCGACACGCCCTTCGGCATGCCCTCCGAGCCGCTGGTGAAAAGCACGACCGCCTCGTTCGAGAAGGGCGA
>SIAT01000076.1 GCA_009691645.1 Pedosphaera sp.
GGGGCGTTGCCGAGACGCGTCTGCCCCGTCTCGGGCGAAAGACGATTGAGGTAGGTCACGCTCTGATTGATGTTCACCACGTAGGCATTAGCGGAATATTGCTCAAGCTTGTCGGAGTAAAGGTGGACGGCGAGGTTCACGAAGCCGCGCCACGCTAGATCGAACTCGATATTCGCCAGCTTCGGAAACTCCACCTTGCGACCGATGCTCGCGCCGGTCGTGGTGTTCACAAAAGCATCGTTGCTGAACTCCCAACCGCTCGCGGTCGCAGCCACGGCGAGCGAGGGCCTTGCGACCGGCGCGCCGCCGATCTGCACGCCGTTCACAATCACATTGCCCTCGATTAACTGAACCGCTTCTCCCGCCACGCCTACCGCCACGCCTGGGCCGAATCGAATGCCGTTGCCAAACGGCACGCGGATGGCGGAGTTGCGGTTGCCGGCGGACCATCCCTCCATGCCGGTCGGGCCTTCGTAAATCGCCGTCGGGCTCGACTGCCCCGGCGTGATGGAACGCACCGCTTTGCGCGGAATGGTGAGCGTGCCCGCGTACCATGTCTTGAGCAGCAGTTTCTCGGCGTCCATTTCCAGCACCTCACCGAGCAGTTCGTCGTCGTTGACGAACTTCACGGCGAACGTGTGGCGCTGGCTGGCGCCTTTGGCTGTCGGGCGCTCGACGCGAATGAGGGAAAGGCTGCCGGCATCCACCTCGATCGGCTGCTTGACGGCCGGATGCTGCCAGCGCAGGCCGCTCTTGGCGTCGAACGTGAGGAAGTTGCCACGGAAATTATCGCCGCTGAGCAGCGTGAGCGTTTCGGGGCGCGGCCCCGTTGGAATCGGTACGGCGATGGGCGCGGCCACCGGAGGCTTCGGAAGAAGCTCAATGAACGGCTTCGCGCCTTCGGCAGGAACACCAATGGGAACGACGAGAATGGGAACAGCCGGTTTCACTACCAGCTTCACCGCGGGCGCAGGCGCCACTACCGGCCCCGGTTTCACTTGGTTCACTTGGATCTCGATACGAACAACGTCTTGCGCACCAAGCCGAGCGACCGCGAACAGAGCGACCGCGATGGAGGAAATCGTTTTCATGAGGTTCATCTCCACTCAGCGTTCGTAGATCGGCAGGAACCGGTAGTTGAGCGCCAGCGAGAGCAGCGAAGCGCTGGTGGCGAAGGTCGCGCCGAAGCTGCCATCCCAGCTTCCATCGGGCTTCTGCGCTTCCTTGAGCATCGTGATGTTGGCGGCGTTCCATTCCTTCCACGCCTGCGGCGAGGCGTGAAAATAGGCCTGCGCAGCGTAGTAAAGGAAGTAGTGGAAGTAACCCTCGGACCGCGCGCTGCCGGCGCCTTTGCTGTTCAGGAACTCGAAGGAGGCCTTGAAACGTGGCGAATCCTTCTGCTTGCCGAGCGCCCAGCAAAGCGCGCCGATGGCCGTGCGCGGGCCGTTTGAGCCGCCGGCGCTGGTGTAGCCGATGCCGCCGTCGTCGCCCTGGCAAAGCGCGAAAAACTTGAGCGCCTTCTGGATGGATTCCTCGGGAACAGCGATGCCGGCATTACGCGCGGCGAAGAGGGCGACGAGGTTCGCGCCGCTCACGGTCGAATCCGCATCCCGGCTCTCGGGTGAGTAACGCCACGCACCAAAACCATTCCGCTCCTGCGAATTCAAGATGAGCTTGGTGGCGTTCTCCAGCGCGGGGCCGAGTCGCGCGTCCTTCACCATCCCGTAGGATTCAGCCAGCGCGAGCGTGGCGAAGCCGTGGTTGTACATCGAGCTGCCGATGTAGCCGGTGGATTTGTTCTGCTGAGTGAGGATGAATTCCAGACCGCGCTTGATGGCTACGCTGTAAGGACCGCGATTCGGATCCTCTCCGTGCGCGAGCAACGCCACCACACAGAGGCCGACCACGGCTGGCTGGTTGCCGTAATAATCATTCGCCTGCCCGCCGAACGAGCCGTCCGGTTTCTGGGATTTGGCCAGGTAATCAATCCCCTTCTTGTACATCGCCTCGACGTCGGGCGAGATGAAGTCGGTCGCGCCCTCGAACAACTCCTGCGCGGCCGACCGCGGCGCAGCGGCGAGGACGCACACCGCCGTCAACAACAGGGCCAATGTCTTTCGCATCGCTTCGTTCATCGCGGGGTTCCTCAGGGTTTCTGTTCGATGGCTTTGAAATAATCCTGCAACACATCGCGGTACTCAGTCGGCAGCGTGCGCGAACGGCCCGCGATCTTCTTGGTCGTGCGCGGATCGCCTTTGCCGCCGTTCGGACTGCCGGGGACGTTGACGTTCGGTTTGTCAGTGGTGCCGCCGGCGGAACTCATCCCCGGCGAATTACCCTGCCCCGATCCGGGCTGCTGCCCCGGTTGCTGGCCCATGCCCATCATCTGCATCATCATCTGCACCATCTGCGGCGAAGCCTTGCCCTTCTTCATCATCGAAGCGACCTCGGCATCGAGCAGGTTGATGGCGTCGGTTTCGGATTCGACGGTCTGCTTGCCGGTCTCGGATTTACCGAGAAGCCGCTCGGCATCGCTCATCGCCTTCTGCGCGTCGCCGAGGAACTCGCCCGGATCCTCGTCCTTGAGGGTCTGCACGTCGCGCATCACTTTGAGTTGCTGATCGGAAAGCTTGCCGCTCTCCCCGGTGAACTGCTCTTTCTCCTCGGGCTTCGTCGGGTTTTTCTGAGCGCGCTGTTGCTCGAGCGTCTGCGTCTGCTTACGCAGGGTGTCCTCGGCCTGACGCGCCCGAAGAATGCCCATCAATCGCTCAATGGCCTTATCCTGATCTCCACCACCACCACCGCCACCACCGCCGCCGCCGCCGCTCTCGTTAATAGCCTCAAGCTGCTCCGCCCATTTCGTGAACTGCTTGCCCATCGTCTCGGCTTCCTTGATGGCTTTCATCGCGACGTTCTGGCGGATCAAGTCGGAGTTCTTGTTGAGGTTCTCGACGACGTCGGATTCCTTCATCTCCTTGGCCACGTTGCCGTAGTTGGTGACGCTGGTGCGGTCGAAGAACCGACTGACCTCGGTCTGGATCTCGAAGGAGTCTTTGCTGTTCTGCGTCTGGCCCTTAACGAAGCCTTGCAGCGTATCCTTGAGCTTCGCAGGAAGTTTCTCGGGAAGCGCGCCCGCCAACTCAGCAAATGACTTGGTCAGCGTGCCAGCGACCTCGGTCTCGTAGCCGGCGATTTTGCGCAGGCGCAGGGCGAGTGTGTTCGCCTGCATCGCGTCGATGTTCTTGGCGGCTTTCTTCTGCATCTCCTGCAACTCGTTGAGAATCTCCTCCTCGGTCTTCACCGCTTCGTCGACTTTATCGGAACGCTGGCCGGGCTGCTGCTGGGCGTTGCTGAGCGATTTGGAAGCCTTCGCCATCTTCTGATTGGCGAGGTTCTTCATCTGCTCCATCGCCTTGGCCCATTCCTTGAGCTGATCGGTGGGGATGGAACTGTTGCGCATCGCTTCGCGCAAAGTTTCGTTGCCCTGCTTGGCGATGTCGTTGAGCTTCTCGGCGATGTTGTTCTGCTCGTTGGCCTGACGATCAAGCTTCTTGCCGGCTTCCTCGCCCTTGAGATCCTCGGGCTTCATCTGCTTGAGTTCCTTGCCCGCTTCGATCAGCCCCTCTTCACGGCGGGCGATGTCGTCCAACTCACCCATCAACTTCTCGAACTGCTGCTGCACGAGCCGCGCGTGCTCCTCGCGGCTGAGCACGTAGATGCGATAAGTCGCGGACTCGGTGGGCCTGCGGCCCGGGAAATAATCGGCGGCCGCAGCGCGGAGATTCACCACGGTGTCGGACGGGATGCCGAACACGATCGGCGAGAACTTGAAGGTGGCGTTGAGCGCTTTGTTCTGCGGCGCGCCATTGGTCAAATTCACCGAGCCGATCTTGAGCGTGTTGGTCTCGTTGCGCTTGGTGACATCCCACACGACGCTGAGTTGACGCAGGCCAAAGTCATCCTGCGCGGCGGTTTTGATCTCGACGACTTCCTCGGGGAGAATGGCGATGACGGCGGCCTGCTCGGGGCAATCGGCCTCGGGCGCGAGATCCTTCTTCGATTGCAGCGAGAGTTTCCACGGCGCGGCACTGGTGAGGTTCAATCTGTCCCGCCACGTGAATGAGACCTGCGAGAGACCGTCGAGCGCGAGCGGCGCGCTCTGGAATTCGTTGGCCTTCACGCTGGCGGATTCGGGCTTCACATCCGTCCCGCGCAAGCCGACGACTTCGAGTTTGGCCTCCTTCAATTCACGGCTGGTCTTGCCTTTGAACGAGACGCGGCTTCCTTCGAGGAAGGTGAAGGTGGTGGTGCGGATCTCCTCGTTGGCGAGCGGGTACTGGAGGTAATCGGGGAACTTCACCTGCGCGATCTGCTGCTTGAGCGCGGGGCGGAACTCGGGCTGCACGGCGATGCGCTTGGCGACATCACCGACGCGGAGGCGAAGGTCGCCCGCTTTCGTCTGGCCGGGAATGCGGAAAACCACGCCGCCCTTTTCGATGAGCGATTGAAGGGCCGGCTGCTGGTCGTACTGCGCGGTCGCGTGCTTCGATTTCCATAACTCGTGCAGGCGGACTTGGAATGCGATCTCGAACGGCTCGCCGTGCGCCACGACGAGGTTCGCCGGGAGCTTGTCAATGCTCACGAAAGTGAAACGCTGCACCTTCGATCCGGGCAATATCCAGCGCACGAAAGCGTTCCAACTCGCGTCTGGCAAGCGCACAGCGGAGAGCGTGATGACCGCCGCCAGCAAGGTCGCAACCGCGAAGCAGAGGTTCGCTTTGCGCAGGCTGATGACGGACTTGAAATCGTAACGGATCGCCTGCCCGGAGACCTGCTCGATCGCCGCGCGGCAAAGTTCCTCGGAGACGTTGGCGGGGCGCTTCTGTCCGTCGGCGAGTTCCACGATGCCGAGCAGATTGTCACCGAGACGGGGGTAATGGCGCTGAACGAGCGAGGCCAGCGCGCGGGAATCGCGGCGGTTCCAGACCCAGTGGCGCACCCAGAAGAGGATGAAATATGCGGCCACACCGAAACCGAGCACCGTGAAAAGCGCGCGCAGCACGGCCGGCGTGTCCCAGAAACGGTCGGAGATGAACAGCAGCGTGTAGGAAAGAACCAACCCGCTCAACGCACCGCACACGGCGATGACGGTATCCACGCGCCAGAGACGGCGCTCGAGCACTTCAAATTGTTGCCGCAACGCTACCGGCAACTCCACCGAGTTCGGAGCAGGATTTGACATAATGAGTTCCCTTTATATGAGTCCCACCACTTTACGCAACGTCCAGTAAATCGCAAGGAGCAAAAGCATCGCGCCGCCCCACCACGCATTGGACCAAAGCCGCAGCCGTTCCTCCGCCGGTTCCTTCTCCGGCAGAGCCGAGATGGCGCGCATGATGCGGTCCAATTCCCCCACCGACCCGCTCATGCCACGAGTCAGCTCGCTGATCTCGCGCAGGATGGCGGGGTTCGCCGGCTGGCCGAGTTTCTCCCGGATCGGCCTGGCCACGAGCACGTCCGTGTCGAGCTTGCGCTTGCCGCTCTGGCCGATGAGCGAGACGCGGTATTTGCCTCCTTCACGGGGGACGAAGCTCGCCTTGAACACGCCCCAACCGCCCTCAACCGGCGTGAAGTCGAGCCGCTCCATCTTGCCGGTGGCCGAGGTGATGGTCGCGCTCACGGTCTCCTTTCCACTGCCGCCGAGATCGAGCGCGGTGGCTTGAAGGAAGATGCTTTCGTCCAGCTTCGGGTTTTCCGGGCTGTAGGAGAGGCGCAACCCCTCGCCGCCGGCCATGTGGCGCTTGTGGGCCATCCAACGCACGACTTGCCCCCAGAAACGGTAATGGTAGCGATCCTCCACGCCGCGGCGCCAACGCCACGCGCTGTCCGTGCCCATGAACAACACCTCGCCGCTGCCGTAGGAACGAGTGACCAGCAACGGCAAACGACCGCCGGAATTGCGCAACCCGGAATGGACCGCGAGCACGTCGGAGCCGGGCTTGGCCTTGGCCACACCGGCGCACCAGTAGAAGCCCGGCAGATTTTTCCAGATCGAGTCATTCCGGTTCTCGTCCGGCGCGAGCATCGTCAGGAAATGCCCTTTACCCGTCGCCGTCAGATGGAGGTTGGACTCGTTCGCCACGGAAATGCCCTGTACTTTTTGATCGTCGTACAGCACGGGCATCATATCGCCGATCGGATGCTGCGAGAAAGTCATCTGCCGACCGCGCTCGCCGGGCAGGAAAACGAGGCCGCTGGCCTGCTGCTCAACGAGTCCTTTAATCAGGTCGCAATCTTTCGCCGTCAGTTCGTTGCCGCCAAGCCCCACGTCGCCGAGGAAGATCACGTCGTACTTCGCCAACTCCTCCCGTGTGGCGGGAAATTTGGCGAGGTAGCCTGTCCCCTGCCCCACATCCATTCCCGGATGGAAAAGCAACGTGCTCGCCTCCACGCCCGGATCGCGCACGAGCGCGTTGCGCAGGTAGCGATATTCCCAACGCGGCAGCGACTCGACCACCAGCACGCGGAGTTTCTCGGTGCGGATAGCGATGAGGAAATTCTGCTCGTTATTGTCCGCCAGATATTCGCCCGGCTGCACCGGCACGCTGAGGCGGAAGGCATAGTTGCCCAACGCGCGCGGCGCCCAAACGATGTTGCCCTGCACCTGGCCGAACGGCGGCACGGTGACCGGCTTGCGCGCATCCACATCCGCGCCGCTCGAGAGCGTAATGAACGTCTTCACCTCCTGCGGCAGATGGCTAGTGATCTTGAACGGAATTGAAATCTGCTCGCCGAGAAGACCGAAGGAAGGCAGCGCCATCGGCTCCACCACGAGGTCTGGCAACGAGCGCTCGCTGCCGACGTTGACGCTGTACACTGGTACTTTTTGACCGCGATATTTCGTGGCGGCATTGAGCGGCGACGCACCGAGATTCCAGTCGCCGTCCGAAATCAGGAGCACCGCCTTGAGATTTTTCTGGCGCGTGAGCACCCCGTCGAGCGCAGCGCTCAAATCAGAGCCTTCCTCGGCATTCGCCGTGACATTGGTCGACGGCTTTCCGAACTCCTCGACAATCACCTTCGCCGTCGCCGTGAGCGGCTTCCAGAAATTCGTGCGCTGCCGGTCGCCCAGCCATTCCTCACGGCGCACCACTTGATTCCCATCCAGCACCACGTCGCGCGTTTTCATGCTGCCCGAGGCATCGGCGAGCACGACAATCTCCGGTTGCTCGGCGCGTTCGGTGCGCCGCACCTGCTCCGGCTTGAGCAGCGTGAAAAGGATGAGCGAGATGATGGCGAAGCGGAACCCTTCGAGCAGCGCCACGCCGCGCCCGCCGCGGCGACGCCAGTTCTGCCAGCAGAGCCAGGCCGAGACGCACCACACGACGGCGGCGAAAATCAACACTAGCGGCGGCGCGGAGATATCCCAGTGAGAAGTCATGCGTTCGTGAAAGCGGCGGTGGCGCCCGTCGGTGCCGCGGCCCGTGCGGCCGACGCGTTTGGTTCAGGTAAAATGAGGATGCCTTCGACCACGAGGAAGAGAAGCATCCCGGCCAGCAGCAGCCGCCAGATTTCCGTCTGCTTCTTGTCAGCCGCGCCGTCCTTCTCCTCAAAGAGCTGCACCGGCACGCCCGCGAACAGCTCCTTCGTTTTAGTGGCTTCGAGCACTTCGCTATCGTCTTCGCGCGCGGGCCGGTTCACCGCCACGATCTGGTTGGCCACGCGGAAGACACCGCTGTGCAACCGCGCATCCGCCGACGCGCCTCCGCCGGATACGACCGGCTCCCAGCGCTCGTTCGAGCGCGCCGGAAGATCACCGCAGGCCAGCAGCGAACCTTGCGTAAAACGACGGCCGCCGGATTGCACCACTCTCTGCAACATCGGCACCAGCACGCCGCCGTCATGCAAATCGGACCAGTCGAGGTTCGGCAAGGTCGCGCAAAAGAGCACTTGTCCTTTGCCCACGTTGCGGCGTGTGAGCAGCGGCGCGCCATCGGCGAACGTCGCCAGCAGCACGGCATCGCCCGTGATGCTTTGGCGGCGGATGATGACTAACTCGTCCAGAGGCAGGCTCAGTCCTTCGTCTGTTTTCGCCAATGGCCCGTCTTTCTCTTCCCAACGCGCAATGGGATAATCCTTGTCCACCCCCGCATTCTGCAGCTCGCCCCAGCCTTGATCGCCAAACTTGCCCGCGTCGCCGCTCGGGAGAAAAAGCACCACGCCGCCCGCTTCAGCGAAAGTCTGAAGCTGCTTCGCTGTGTCGCCTTCGGGCAATTTCGCCTGCCACAGCACCGCGGC
>SIAT01000077.1 GCA_009691645.1 Pedosphaera sp.
GTCTTCGATCAATTTCAGTTTCGCACGCCGCTTGAGTTGGATGCCGAGTTGCGCGGTCGATGGAGCGCGCCGGAAGCGACCGGTCTTCGGGCGCGGATCGCGACGACGAACCTTGTTTTCAAAGGCGAACCGTTCAGCAACGTGGCCGCGACGGTCACGTTCACAAACCGCGCGGTGACCGCGACGGACGTGCGTATCGCGCGCGGACAGGAGCAAGTTTCCGTGCGACGCTTGGCTGTGGATTGGGGCAACGATCGCATCACGATTGACGGTGCGGTGAGCACGATGGATCCATTGCTCGTCACTGGATTGATTGGCGAGAGCACACGCCAAGCCATCGAACCATATCGCTTCACACGGCCGCCGATGGCGCGCGTGAACGGTTCACTGCCGATCAGCAACAGCAGCCAAACCGATCTAACCTTCGAACTGAGCGGCGGGCCGTTTCAGTGGGAGAAATTCCGGCTGTCCGATTTGAATGCGACGGTGCATTGGGTGACGAATCAAGTCGTCATCACAAATGTCGCTGGAGCGTTTTACGGCGGGCGCATCTTGGGGGACGCGCGGTTCGATGTGAACCAGCCAGCGCGCACCGGTTTTCAGTTCGATCTGAAGACCGACAACGCCGATCTGCATGAGTTGCTCAAGGATGTTTCGAGTTCCACAAACAAGTTGCAGGGGCGGTTCGACGGACGGTTCGCTATCACCAAGGCGAACACGGAAGACGCGCTGAGTTGGCAAGGTTTCGGTAATGTGAAGCTGCGCGACGGATTGTTGTGGGATGTGCCGGTGGTCGGCATTTTTTCGCCAGTGTTGGACACATTCGCGCCGGGTATCGGACGCAACCGAGCGAAAGTGGCGAGCGCAAGCTTCACCATCACGAACAGCGTGATCCACACGAAGGACTTTGAAATCCGTGCCGCGCCAGCGCGATTGCACTATGAGGGCGCGGTGGGGTTCGACCAAAAATTGAACGCGCGTGTCGAAGCGGAGTTGTTCGGAGAAACGATGCTTGGGAAGATTTGGCTGATGGGGCCGCTCCTCGGAAAAGTGACGCGACTATTTGAGTACGACGTCACCGGAACACTAGAACAACCCAAGGTGAAGCCTGTGTTCATTCGGAAACCATGGACGATTCCACTCAAATTCCTAGGGGGCTTGCTTCCCGACTTCGACAAGAAAAAGCCCGACGTCGTGCCTCCAGAGAAATCCCCGAAACCGTGACGCCCCTTTGGGCGAAACAAAAAAGGCGCCGTTGAGGGCGCCTTATGAAAGTCGGTGTTCGCTGGCCGTCAGTGGTGATGACGGCGTTTGACCTTGAGCTGCGCGAGTGAGTGCGCGAGTGAGGCGGTGACGGAGGCGGTCTCTTCGTCGGTGAGTTTTTCAGCGAGGCGTGACTCGGCGCGTTTGCGGGCTTCCTCGGCTCTCGCCTCATCGATGTCGTCGGCCTTGATGGCCATGTCGGTGAGGATGGCGACGCGGCCGCTGGTGATCTCGACAAAGCCCTCGCCGATGGCGAGGAAGAAATCCTGCCCGCCCTTGTGCACGACGACTTCGCCGGCGGCGACCTGCGTCATCAGGGGAACGTGCATCGGGTAGATGCCCATCTCGCCCTCGATGCCGGGGAGCGTGACCATCTCCACATCTTCGGAGTAGATCTTCGCCTCTGGAGTGACGATTTCGAGTTTGAGTGTTACAGACATATTCGCGTCGCTTCAGCGCGCCACAGAGAGCGAGCCTTGTCGGATTATTCCTTAACCTCGTCGATGCCGCCCTTCATGTAGAAGTCGTTCTCGGAAACGTCGTCGTACTTGCCTTCGAGGATTTCCTTGAAGGCGCGGACGGTGTCGGCCACAGGGACCTGCTTGCCTTCGCGGCCAGTGAAAACCTGCGCCACGGTGAACGGTTGGCTGAGGAATTTCTGAATCTTGCGCGCGCGGAACACGGCGGTCTTGTCGTCAGGCGACAGCTCGTCCATGCCGAGAATCGCGATGATGTCCTGCAAATCCTTGTAGCGCTGGAGCACTTTCTGAACGCCGCGGGCGACGTCGTAATGCTCTTGGCCGACGATCTCGGGCGTGAGCGCGCGGGAATTCGAGGCGAGCGGATCCACGGCGGGAAAGATACCGAGCTCGGCGATGGAACGCTCGAGCACGATGGTCGCATCCAAGTGCGCGAAGGTCGTGGCCGGCGCGGGGTCGGTCAAGTCGTCTGCGGGGACGTACACCGCTTGGAAGGAGGTGATGGAACCTTTCTTCGTCGAGGTGATGCGTTCCTGAAGATTGCCCATCTCGGCTGCCAGCGTGGGTTGGTAACCGACGGCGCTCGGCGTGCGGCCGAGGAGCGCGGACACCTCGGAGCCGGCCTGCGAGAAGCGGAAGATGTTATCGACGAACAGGAGCACGTCCTGGTTGTGCTCGTCGCGGAAATATTCGGTCACGGCGAGCGCGGAGAGCGCGACGCGGAGACGCGCGCCCGGCGGTTCATTCATCTGACCGTACACGAGACCGATCTTGGAACCTTCGTCGAGGACGGGCAGGCCGTTCTCGCCGATGAGCGTGTGGCCCTTCGCGTCCCGCTTGGTCTTGATGACGCCAGCCTCGATCATTTCGGCGTAAAGATCGTTACCTTCGCGGGTGCGCTCGCCGACGCCCGCGAACATCGAGACGCCGCCGTGCAGCTTCGCGATGTTGTTGATCAGCTCCATGATGATGACGGTCTTGCCGACGCCGGCACCGCCGAACGCGCCGACCTTGCCGCCCTTGAGGAACGGGCAGATGAGATCGATGACCTTGATGCCGGTGGTGAGCACCTGCGGGCTGGTGGTTTGATCCACGAGAGGCGGAGCGGAGCGGTGGATGGAAATATATTTGTCCGCCTTCACCGGGCCCTGCTCGTCCACGGCGTCGCCGGTGACGTTGAAGACGCGGCCCATGACGGCGTTGCCAACGGGCATCGAGATGGGCGCACCGGTGTCGGTGAGCTCCATGCCGCGCTTGAGCCCTTCGGTGGTGCTCATGGCGACGGCGCGCACCCAGTTGTCGCCGAGGTGCTGTTGCACTTCGAGGGTGAGCTTGGTCTTGCCCTGGCCGGGGAGGTCGTACTCGACGGTGATCGCGTTGTAGATGGCCGGGAGTTTATCCGGAAACTCGACGTCCACAACGGGACCGATGATCTGAACGATTTTGCCTTTGTTCATAGGTGTAAAAAGTGGTTAACCCATCGCCATCTGGGCGGTGGTGATCTCCAAAAGTTCCTTCGTGATGTTGGCCTGCCGCAGTTTGTTGTACTCGAGCGTGAGGTCTTTGATGAGCTGCTTGGCGTTGTCGGTCGCGTTCTTCATCGCGACCATCCGCGCGCTGTGCTCGGAGGCTTTGGCCTCGAGAAGGACCTGATAAATCTGGTAGTTGAGATAGTGCGGGAGCAACGCGCCGAGCACGTGCTGCGGGTCCGGCTCGAACTGGAACTCGACCGTGCCCTTGCGCAGTTCGGTACCGCCGCCATCGCCTTCGACGCTCGCTTCGAGAGCTTTGATCTCGCCCACGGGCAGGAAGGGCCGCACCTCGGCCTTTTGCATGAGGGTGTTGATGAAATTCGTGAAGAGGATGTCCACGCGATCCACATCGCCCTTGAGGAACAGCTCCTGAGCAAACCGCGAAATCGCGCGGGCCTCGCTGAAGAGCGGCGCGTCCTTGTAAGTGAACTCAGCGGAGAGCTGCCGCTTGGCGCGAGCGACGAACTGCGCGCCTTTCCGGCCGGCGCAAAGATAAACAGTCGTGTTCTTGTCGAACTTGGCCGCCTCGCGCAGCAGGTTCGAGTTGAGAGCGCCGCACAGACCTTTGTCCGTGCTGATGAGAATGATTGCGCGCTTCTTCACAGTGCGCTCCTCGGTGAGCGGGTGGGCGAAATCGCCCGAGTGCGGCGCCACCTCGGCGAGCACGGAATTCATCAGCGTGGCATACGGACGGCCTGCGATCGCCGCGAGCTGCGCCTTGCGCATCTTCGACGACGCGACCATCTGCATCGCCTTCGTGATCTGCGAGGTGTTCTTAACCGACTTAATTCGTCGGCGTATGTCGCGCGTGCTCGGCATGAGGAATCAGCGTTCGGTCGCGGCGGTCTAGCGGTAACCCTGCTTGAACTCGGTGACGGCGGCCTTCAACTCGGCGGCGAGCGCTTCGCTCACGGCGGCTTCCTTGCGCACGCGCTCCAGCAGCGCGGGTTTCCGCGTCGTCATGAAATCGGTGAGCTTGGCCTGGAAATCCTTCACCTTCTCCACCGCCACATCATCGAGCAGATTGTTCTGCATCGTCCAGAGGACGACCGCCTGAATCTCGACGGGGATCGGGTTGTATTGGCTCTGCTTGAACAACTCGACGATGCGCTTGCCTCGCTCGAGCGTGGCCTGCGTCTTCGCATCGAGATCGGAGCCAAACTGCGCGAACGCCGCGAGCTCGCGATACTGCGCGAGGTCGAGCTTGATGCGGCCGGCGACTTGCTTCATCGCCTTGATCTGCGCGGCGGAACCGACGCGCGACACCGAGAGACCGACCGAGATCGCCGGGCGGATGCCTTGGTAGAACAAATCGGTCTCGAGATAAATCTGGCCGTCCGTGATCGAGATCACGTTCGTCGGAATGTAGGCGGACACGTCGCCGGCCTGCGTCTCGATGATCGGCAGCGCGGTGAGCGAGCCGCCGCCGCTACGTTCATTCACGCGCGCGGAGCGCTCGAGCAAACGGCTGTGGAGATAGAACACGTCGCCGGGATACGCTTCGCGGCCGGAGGGGCGCTTCAGCACGAGCGACACTTGGCGGTAAGCAACGGCCTGCTTGGAGAGATCATCATAAATGATGAGCGCGTCCATGCCATTATCCATGAACCATTCGCCCATCGCCGCACCGGAGAACGGCGCGAGATACTGGGCGGCAGCGGGAGCGTCCGCACCGGCGGCCACGACAATCGAATCCCCCATCGCATCGGCTTTCTCGAGATCGGCGATGACGCGGGCGATGTTCGACTGCTTCTGGCCGACTGCGACGTAGATGCTGTAAACAGGGCGGAAGCTGGGGTCGCCGGAAGCGCGGCCGACTTTGTTGATGCGCGCCTGGTTGATCATCGTGTCCACGCCGATCGCGGTCTTACCCGTCGAACGGTCGCCGATGATGAGCTCGCGCTGACCGCGGCCGATCGGGATCATCGCGTCCACCGACATGATGCCGGTCTGGAGCGGCTGGCTGACGGATTTGCGCTTCACGATGCCCGGCGCAATCTTTTCCACGGGATACTGCGCGTCGGCCTTGATCGGGCCTTTGCCATCGAGCGGCGCGCCGAGCGTGTCCACCACGCGGCCGAGCAGGCCTTTGCCGACCGGCACGGAGAGCAGCTTGCCGGTGGTGCGAACCTCGGAGCCTTCATGCACGCCGAGATAATCGCCGAGAATGATGGCGCCGACTTCGGTCTCTTCGAGGTTCAGCGCGAGGCCGATGACGCCGTTGCCGAAGTCGAGCATCTCATTGAGCATCGCATCGGTGAGGCCTTCGATCTTGGCGACGCCGTCCGAGATTTCGCGGACCACACCGATGTTCTGGCGGCCCGGCGCGGTCTTGATGCCAGCGATTTGGGCTTCGATTTCCTGAAGTATGTTGCTCATAAACCGGTCGTTGTTGGCTGGGATTGGAGATTAAAAGCGGAACGATTCCTGCATTTGGTCGAGGCGGCCGCGCACGCTGCCGTCATAGACGCTGTAGCCCATCGAGACGCGCAGGCCACCGAGCAGTTCGGGGTTAATGCTCTTGTGGAAAACAATTTTGTCGCCGAGTTGCGCCTTGGCGGCGGCCTGCACAGCGGCTTCCTGCTCGGCATCGAGCGCCACGGCGCTCTCCACATGGACGGTGCGCTCGGCGAGTGCGAGTCGGGTGAGGCGCTGGAGTTGGGTGAGCAGCGAAAGATAACCGCGCGGTTTGTTGTCCACGAGATACTTCACCACGAGGCGAAGCTTGGCGTCATCAATCGCGCCGTCCGCCTCGAGGCAGTGACGGAAGAGAAGCCGTGCGTCCTTGCGGGTGCGTTTATTGGCTCTCATGCGCGCGTGGGTGAAATCGCTTCGGTCACTTGATTACTTCTTGGGAGTGAACTCGTGGTTCACTTCGTCGATCAAGCGCTTCTGGTCGTCGGCTGTGAGCACTTTGCCGGTGACCTTGATGGTGGTCAGCACGACGAGGCGACCCATCTCGCGCATCAAATCGGCTTTCATCCGCTCGCGATCGGAGTCGGACTGCTCCTTCGCTTGCGAGAGAATTTGCTGGGCGGCGGAAACGGCCTTCTGCGATTCGTGCTCCAGCACCTTGGCGGTGGCGGCGCGCGTCTCGACAATCATCAGATTCGCGTCGGCGTAAGCCTTCTCGAGAATCTCCTTGCGGGCAACCTCGGCCTTGTTGAGCTCGATGCGGATGCGGTCGGCGTTGGCGAGACCGTCGGCGATGCGCTTTTTGCGTTCCTCGAGCACCTTGAGGATCGGCTTGTAGGCAAAGCGGTGGAGCAGAAAGGCGACGACGCAGAAGCTGATGACCTGCGAGAGGAACAGCGCCTTGTTAAAGCCGAAAGCTTCCGCCGTCTTCTTGGCGGCGTCCGCTAATTCGGTTCCGACGTTCGCTAGCAAATAGTACCCGTTCATAACTGCAAAAGCTGGTGCGGGCGCGGGGCGAACCCCGCGCCGCCCGAGTGACCTTACTTGGCCAGATAGATCGCGAAGAACACGATGCCTTCAGCGAAGGCCGTGCTCAGAATCGCCTGGATGAGAATCGGGGTGGCCGCACCGGGGTTGCGCCCGACGGCTTCCGATGCCTTCATGCCGATGAGACCCACGCCGATGGCTGCGCCGAGAGCGGCGGCGCCGACGTGAAAGCTACCGCTGAGTTCGCCCAATATAGGAGTTATAGGAGTTAGCATATTTTTCTTTTTCTATCACCAGCCCCCGCAGTCACGCCACGGTCAGACTGGCGAAATTGTTTTAAATTCTCAGTGCGCTTCCTGGTGTTGGCAGATAAGCAGCGTGAACACCGCGGTGAGCAGCATGAACACCAGCGCCTGCACCAATCCGACCAGCAGCTCCATCCCGTAGAACGGCAGCGCGATCAGCCAACCGGCATACTGGTTCATGCTCAACATCGTCTCCAGCACGTTTTCCCCGGCGAAAATATTGCCGAAGAGGCGGAAGCTGAGCGACACAGGGCGGAACAGAATCGAGACCATCTCCAGCACGCCGACCACCGCGAAGATTGCGATGAGGAAGAACTTCATGAAACCGGTCGCGTTGCCTTTCGGGCCGAAGATGTGGAGGATAAAGCCCTTCACGCCGTTGGCTTTCAATGCCCAGTAAATCCAGCAGAGGAAGAAGATCATCGACATCGCGAACGTCATGTTCAGGTCCGCGTTCGCGCCCCGCAGCAACGGGCGCGTGATGTGGTGCAGATTGCCGTGCGCGTCCGGCGTGCCCCAGCCGATTGACCCGACGCCCGGCAACAGGCCAAACCAGTTGCACGAGAGGATGAGGATGAAGATGGTCGCGAAGAACCAGAACGTGTGCTTCACGAGTTCGTGACCCACGATGCCCTCGAGGAATTCGTAGAGCGATTCGACGAGCCATTCCCAGAAGTTCTGCAGGCCGCCGGGCACCTCCTGCAGATTCCGCGTGGCGAGCTGGGCGAAAAAGATGAGGCCGAGCGCCACCACCCACGTGACGATCATCGAGCTGGTAATCTTGAACTGGCCGAAGTCCACCACCACCGGCGCGTAGAGCGGCAGGCTGTGCTTCTCCTCGTGCTTGGCGTGCGCGTCCGGCGCGGCTTCGGTGTGCGGCGCACGCAGCGCCTGCCGTTCGCCCGCCGTTTTGGCGGCATCTTCGGCGAAGGCGAGGTGCGGCAGAACGCCGAGCAGCATCACCGCGAAAATGGATGTGAACCAACGCATCATCTCTTCAAAAACAGCCGCGACTAACCCCGCATTCCCGAAGCGGGCGGGCACGTTGCCTTATCGTGAAAAATTTCACAAGGGGTTTTTATCAACTTCTTTTCCAGATCGCCGAAACCCCTCGGCGACGCTCGAAAACATCGCGCCGCTGGCTAGCTGATGAGTTTGGCCAACTCGTCGGCCTTGCTGCCTCAAGCGACAATCATCGCTCTCACCTGCTCGTCACCGGACTCGGGATGACGCTCGACCGCGAGCTTGCTGAAATCCTCGTTCCACGTCTC
>SIAT01000078.1 GCA_009691645.1 Pedosphaera sp.
TCATGGGATCCAACTAGTCTAGATTCTGACGACTCCAGTGGAACGGCCAGCGAATATGGAAATAGGTTCGATGCGATGGGGGATACTTGGACCTATTCCTACGACCAACTTCATTTCAATGCGAGTTTCAAGAATGCCTTGAGTTGGCTGCCGGACAGCTGCATCACCACGGTCACAACGAATGTGACGTTGAACCTGTATGCCATGGACCGGACGCAGGTGAACAACCGGACCTACGCTGTCAAAATCCCGAGGGACTTCACCTTGGGCGGCGTCTCCAAGCTGGATTACTGGGTCGAATTTCGAAGCCGGTATCCAACGGTCACCACCATCAGAGACGGGGTGCTCATCTACACAGCCAACCCCACTCATGACGATGGCGCCTCGATGCTGTTGGATATGACCCCTAGCACCCAGACAGCATTGGATTCGGGATTGAGGATAAATCAATCGTTTACCACGGCCGATTTCAGGTGGGAAATCACGGTCAATTCCCAGTCCGGTAGCAACGATGACAGCCTCATCAACGTGACGATCTCCAAGCGTCTGCACACTATTGGGCCGCCTCTTTCTCGCCAACATTGCAGATGGATTCCGTGAACGCTGGGAATTCGTCGAGCCGCCGAAGGTGAAGTGAGTCGGCTCGCGCCTGACCGCTATCCGTTTTGGAGAGGTGCGGACGGCGGCCACGTTTCTTGTGCCGGAGTTTTTGTCTTGCCCAGCGAGTGCTCTTTCGCGTGGGCCTTCACGTCCAGCGCGATCTTCAGGATCACCAACAATGCCAACCCCGCTTTGGGTGATCCAATGTAAGTGATGAGAAAGCCGCTGCCCAGAATCGCCATGTGCAACACCACCACGCGTCCGTAGGGTTGGATCATGAGCGAGATGGCGTTCGTTGTGCGATATTCGCCGTTCAAAATGTAATTCCACACGAACGAGAATCCGTGGCTCGCCACCAAGACCAGCACGGCCCAGCCGATGCCTTGGCCGAACAAAAGATCTCGGAGCTGCTGAAAAACCATGCCCACATTATTGGATGTTGATTGCCCCGCACCGAACAACGCAAAAACAAAAAACCCGTGTACCAAAGTGAAGATGCCGTAGTGCATGCAGAAAAATGGAACCATCATCCATTTGATGAGGTGCTGCTCACGGACACCGCCAGACCAAACCATCTTGAGCACATTGAAAACTCCCACAACCACGTTCTCCATCCAGAAGAGAAACATGATTGGAAACTGCGCCCAGCCGAAGTACAACACGCCGACCAGCGGGATCAGATTCGCCAAGATCAGCACCCACACCGACGGCGACCACTGCACGCGAGTCTTCTTGAAAGGTTCAATCAGCATCATGGCGACTGCCTGAGCGGCGGCCTATTTATCACAGCACTTATGGCGGTCGCAACGATTCCCGACCATCCGCCGCATGAGAACCGCCCTTGAATCTGCAGTGAATTTCGCTGAAGATTCGCTAGTCTCTTTGGGCGCATGAAGTTGCTGTCGCATCTGGTTTTGGGTTTGTGCTTGCCGCTGCTGGTTCACGGCAAGGATGCGCCGTCGTTTCTGGAGGACATCGTACCGGCCCTCACTCGGCTGGGTTGCAATCAAGGCGCGTGTCACGGCAAACAGTCCGGGCAAAACGGTTTCAAACTGTCGCTGCGCGGGTTCGACCCTACGGAAGATCACGTCCGGCTCACGCGCGAATCCCGCGGTCGCCGCATCAATTTCGCCCAGCCCGACGCCAGCTTGATGCTCTTGAAAACACTGGGCCGGATGCCGCATGAAGGTGGCCAGCGCATGTTGCCCGGCTCGCCCTACCACGCGCTTTTTGCGGACTGGATCCGCGCGGGCGCACCCGGGCCGCTGAAGGAAGAGCCTCGCGTGACGCGGCTGGAAATCACGCCCAGCGACTCGCGCATGACGCCGACCGAATCACGGACGCTGGCCGTGCGTGCGCATTACACCGACGGCACCTCGCGCGACGTCACGTGGTTGACGCAGTTTTATTCCAACGACGAATCCACCGTGCGCGTCACAGCCGAGGGCAAAGTGACGGCGCTGCGCGCGGGCGAAGCCACGGCGCGCATGCACTTCAACGGCCACGTCGCCGTCGCGCGCTTCACGATGCCGTTCGCCAAGCCCGTGCCCGCCGCCGCTTTCGCGCAACGCAACAACGCGGTGGACGACGCGGTGTTCGCCAAATTGCAATCGCTGAACATCCCGCCTTCCACGCTGAGCAGCGACACGGCTTTCCTGCGACGCGCGTCGCTGGACGTCACCGGCGCGCTGCCTGCGCCCGACGAGGTGCGCGCGTTTCTCGCCGACACGCGCCCGGACAAGCGCGCGCGGCTGATCGATGCGCTGCTGGCCAGTCCGCGTTACGCGGATTATTGGACACTGCAACTGGCGGACCTTTTCCAAAACCGCGTGGAGCGCGACCACGATGTGCGCGGCTCCAAAGGCGTGCGCGCGTTTCATGCGTGGCTGCGGCAACGCGTGGCGAGCAATCAGCCGTGGGACAAACTCGTGCGCGAAGTGCTCACCGCACAGGGTTCGGTGCGCGACAATCCGGCCGTCGGTTACTTCATCACTACCGTCGGCGAAAACCGTCAGCCCGAACAATCCGAGGTGCCCGACTCCGCCGCGCAGGCGTTGCTCGGCACGCGCATCGGTTGCGCGCGTTGTCACAATCATCCGCTGGAACGTTACACGCAGGATGACTTCTATCACTTCGCCGCCTTCTTCGCGAAGGTCAGCCTCGACCGCGTCAGCCCGAAGGATGGCTTCACGGAGCTGGTCTCGTATTCGCAGGATGAATTTCAAATCGTCCGCCAATTAAAACAGGCCGAAGAGAAGCTCGCCAAACTGGAGGCGGAACTGGCTGGCCTCGCTCCTGCGGATGCCGAAAAGAAACAGCCGACGATCAAACAGGAACGCCAGCGCGTGGCGGACTTGTCCAAGCAGCGCGATTCGCACAAAGCCAAGCCCGCCTCCGTGCGCCAGCCGCGCACGGGACAGATGATGGCCGCGCGCGCGTTGGATCGGCTCGAGCTTTCCGATGCCGCGCAAGCCGACCCTCGCGGCGCGTTGGCGAACTGGCTGGTCGGTCCGGGCCGCGAACAGTTTTCCGGCGCGATGATCAACCGGCTGTGGAAACATTTTCTCGGCGTGGGCCTCGTGGAGCCGGTGGATGATTTGCGCGAAAGCAACCCGCCTTCCAACGCGGCGCTGTGGGCGTTGCTCAAGCGCGAATTTGTCGGCGGCGGCTACGATCTCAAACACGTCATGCGGCTCATCCTCAATTCGCGCACGTACCAGCTCGGCTCTGAGACGCTGCCCGCCAACCGCAGCGACGACCGTTTCTACTCGCACTTCATCGCGCGCCGGTTGTCCGCCGAGGTGATGCTCGATGCCATCAGCGACGCGGTCGATGCGCCCGAATCGTTCCCCGGCCATCCGCTGGGACTGCGCGCGGTGCAGTTGCCCGAGCCGGGCGTCAACTCGTATTTCCTGTCCGTGTTTGGCCG
Source organism: Pedosphaera sp. (assembly GCA_009691645.1). Taxonomy (GTDB): domain Bacteria; phylum Verrucomicrobiota; class Verrucomicrobiia; order Limisphaerales; family SIAT01; genus SIAT01. The sequence goes on from SIAT01000078.1 coordinate 3,530, forward strand.
CTCCGACCGCGTGACCGCCTGCGCCTGCGAACGCACCGGCGAGGTGACGCTGCCGCAATTGCTGCTGCTCAACAACGGCGAGAGCCTGCTGCAAAAGCTGCAGTCCAGCGACGGCCGGCTCGCCCGCCTGCTGCGCGAGACCGACGAGACGCGCGTGGTGGACGAGCTGTTCCTCAGCGCCCTCTCGCGGCCGCCCACCGCGCCGGATCGCGAGCGCGTGGCGCTTGCGCGGAAGGAAGCCCCCTCGCGCGAAGCGTTCTACCTCGACCTTTTCTGGGCGCTGTTAAGCACCAAAGAATTTTCGTTCAACCATTGAGGACATCATGATCGACCTAGCACTCGACACCCAACAACACCGCCTCTGCAACGGCTGGTCTCGGCGCGATCTGCTGCGCGTGGGCGCGTTGGCGCCGCTGGGCTTGGCGCTGCCCTCGCTGCTGGCCGCGGAGAAAAATCCGGCGCCCGCCCGCAACGCGCGCGCCAAATCCGTCATCCTCGTTTATCTGGGCGGCGGCCTTTCGCATCATGACAGCTTTGACATGAAGCCCGAGACCGCGTCGGACGTGCGCGGCAAATACGCGCCCATCCGCAGCAGCGTGCCCGGCTTGGACGTGTGCGAGCTGCTCCCCAAAATGGCGAAGGTGATGAACAAACTCACGCTCGTCCGCAGCCAGTTTCACGGCAACGACCATCACGAGACGGCGACGAATTGGGTGATGAGCGGCCGCTCCGGCTCGGCCTTCGGCGATTACCCGGCCATCGGCGCAGTGGTGGCGCATCGCTTTGGTTTTGCCGGACTGCTGCCGCCGTACGTCTCGGTTCCGCGCAATCCCTCGTTCACGTGGGAGCTGGGCCGCTCGGCTTTCCTCGGTGGCCGCTGCGAATCTTTCAAGGCAGGCGATCCCAATGAAGCCGGCTACAAAGTGCGCGATCTGGCCATCCCCGCGCCGATGAAATTGGACAACCTGCAACGCCGCCAATCGCTGCGCGACGCGATTGATGGATTGGCGCGACGCGTGGAAGGCAACGATCAACTGGCCACGTACGACGAATTTCAGCAGCGCGCTTCCAGCATCGTGCTCTCCACCGAGGCGCAGGCCGCGTTTGATCTGGAGAAAGAAACGGCGGCGCTGCGCGATGGATTCGGCCGCTCGACCTTCGGGCAAAGCTGCCTGCTCGCGCGCCGATTGGTGGAGCGCGGCGTGCGGTTCGTCACCATCAACTACGGCGGCTGGGATCATCACGCCAAGATTTTCCAATCGCTGGACAAGAAACTGCCGGACTTCGACAACGGCCTCGGCACATTGATCGCGGATATGGACGAACGCGGATTGTTGAAGGACACGCTCGTGCTCTGCATGGGCGAATTTGGCCGCACCGCACGCATCAACAAAGATGCCGGGCGCGATCATTGGGGTCGCGCGGGCAGCATGATCTTCGCGGGCGCAGGCGTCGCACGCGGCAAAGTCGTCGGCGCGACCGACAAGGAAGGCTCGGAAGTCACTGCCGATCCCGTGCGCCCCGCCGATGTCGCGCACACGGTTTACGAATCGCTCGGCATCGATCCGCGCGGAGAAATCCACACGCCGGACGGCCGCCCCATGGCCATCCTCGACGAAGGCGCGCTGATCAAACAGCTCTACACCTAGCATGCGCCCGCTGTTTCGCGCCGCCGCTCTGGCGCTGGCACTGACACTCGCCGCGGCCTCCGCGCTGCTCTGCGCGCAGGAAAAAAAGCCCGCGCCCAAATTGCTCGTGGCGTTTCCCATCGGCGTGGAGCTGGGCAAGAAATCCACGATCAACTTGCGCGGACTGAACCTCGAACACATCAAGACCGTGCACGCGGAACCTGCGGGCGTCGTGGTGACGATCGAAACCAACGGCACCACCGCCGTTCCCAACAACACTTCCAAAGAAACCCTCGGTGACACGCAGGCGCGCATCGCCTTCACGTTGCCCAAAGATTTTGCCGGCGACCGCCTGCTGCTGCGCGTGGAAACCGACGGCGGCCGCTCCGAGCCGCTCACCGTGCCCGTGCTGCGCGAGGGCGCGTTCATCGCAGAGAAGGAGGAGAACAACGCCTTCAAGACCGCGCAGCCGTTGACGCTGCCCGCGCGCGTCGCGGCCTCCATCCGCTCCGCGCAGGACGTGGACGTGTACGTGCTGCAAGGCAAAGCCGGTCAGGAATTGAACATCGAGGTGTTCGCTCATCGCGGCGGTTCGCTGTGCGACGCCGTGCTGACACTGCGCGACGAACGGCTGTCATTGCTGGCCAGCGACGACGATTCCGCCGGCGGCCGCGATCCGCGCCTGCAACTGCGCCTGCCCGCCGACGGCAAATATTTTCTCATCGTGCAAGACGCCCACGACACCGGCGACGAAATGCACCCGTACCATCTCCTCGTCCGTTGAAGCGCTGCGGTGTGTCACGATGGTTTGCGCGTTGACGTCGCCGCGCGTTCTGTCAAAGAGTCGTCATGCCTTACGAAGTCCCCCGCTGTCAGGTCGTCCCGTTGCCGGATCATCAAACCAGTTTCCAGATTGATGGGCAGGAGCGCGTGCGCTGGCATTTTGGCCCGCAACATCCGCGCCCGTTTTTCTTTCCATTCAACGGCCCGTCGGGCAGCACGCTCACGCGCATGGGCCATCCCGGCGCGCCCGATCACGATCATCATCGCTCCATCTGGTTCGCGCATCACGTCGTGGCGGGCGAAACATTTTGGGCCGACCAAACCAAGACGCGCATCCGCCAGAAACAATGGCTGGCGTACCACGACGCAGCCGACGAATCCGCGATGGCCGTGCTGCTGAGTTGGCACGCCGCCGATGGGCGCGAGGTGATGGAACAGGAGCTCGTGGCGGCGCTGCGTCCCGGCCCCGATGGCGAAAGTTTTCTGGAACTGCAATCCACGTTACGTTCCACCGGCCCGACGCTGGAGCTGGCCAAGACCAACTTCGGCATCCTCGCCGTGCGCGTGGCCAAAGAAATCAGCACGCACTTTGGCGGCGGCCAGTTGACCAACAGCGAAGGGTTGGTCGGCGAGCCGGCGATTTTCGGACAGGCGGCCGCGTGGATGGATTACAGCGGCCCTGCGCCCGTCGTGGCCAACGGCAAACGCATGACGGCCTCCGAGGGCATCACCTACTTTAATCACCCCGCCAACCCGCATCATCCGGCGCACTGGCACGTGCGCGAGGACGGTTGGATGGGCGCCTCGCTGTGCATGGAGGAAGGCATCACGCTGCGCAAAGAGACGCCGCTGGTGCTGCGTTACCTCCTGCATGCGCACGCCGGTGCGGTGAACGCCGAGCTTGCCGGGCACATCGCGCGCCGCTTCGCCGCCAGCCCGGCTTATCGTGTGGAGAAGGCCAAGGCCAAACATCGTGTGTACGAGATCAACCGCCCAGCATGACATGCGCGGCATGATGCGAGCTTTCATTTACGTTGCGCTCGACTTTCGGAGGACGTGCCCAAAGACTCGCCGCGTTTATGGCTACCAAGAAGCGTTCCAAAAAATCCTCGCCGCCAATCTCTGTTGTCACGGGCGGGGCGGGATTCCTCGGCTCGCATCTGGTGGATTTGCTCCTCTCGCGCGGGCACCGCGTGATCGCGCTGGACAATCTGGTGACCGGTTCGACGGATAACATCGCGCATCTCGCGGGCAACCGGCAGTTCCGCTTCATCCATCAGGACGTGACGGAGTTCATCTTCCTCGACGAGCCGGTGGATTACGTGTGGCACTTCGCGTCGCCGGCAAGCCCGATTGATTATCTGCAACTGCCGATCCAGACGTTGAAGGTCGGCTCGCTCGGCACGCACAAGGCACTCGGTCTCGCCAAGGCGAAAGGCGCGCGGTTTCTCCTCGCGTCCACCTCGGAGATTTACGGCGATCCGCTGGTGCATCCGCAGCGCGAGGATTACTGGGGCAACGTGAACACCATCGGTCCGCGCGGTTGTTACGACGAGGCGAAGCGATTTGCCGAGGCGATGACGATGGCCTACCACACGTATCACGGCGTGGAGACGCGGATCGTGCGCATCTTTAACACTTACGGTCCGCGGATGCGGCTGAACGATGGGCGCGTGGTGCCGGCGTTCGTGTGCCAAGCGCTAAAGAACAAGCCGCTGGCCGTTTTTGGCGACGGCTCGCAAACGCGCAGCTTCTGTTACTGCTCGGACCTCATCGAAGGCATCTACCGGCTGATGATGAGCGGACATTCGCAACCGGTAAACATCGGCAACCCCGCCGAGATGACCGTGCTGCAGTTTGCCGAGACGATCATCCGGACGACAAAATCAAAGAGCCGCATCGCCTTCAAGCCGCTGCCGCAGGACGATCCCAAACAGCGCAAGCCCGACATCACCAAGGCGCGCACGTTGCTGAAATGGGAGCCGAAGGTGGCGCTCGCCGCTGGGCTTGTGGACACGATTGCGTATTTCAGAAGCAAGGTGTGACGTCGCAGTAATTGCGTAGCAGGATGCGGCATCTTCTGTTTGGGTGTTTGCGGTCTGCTCGGGAGCCGTGAAGATGCAGGAAGAGGGATGACACGAATTGCACGAATTCCCACCAATGGAATCCAGCGCAGAACCTCTTCTTGAATCCGTGAATCGTGTCTGCCCTACCTCTCCTTCAATTCGTGCCAATTTGTGAAATTCGTGTC
>SIAT01000079.1 GCA_009691645.1 Pedosphaera sp.
GGAGTGAAGGACGATCTTGCCGCGCGCGATGAACGGGACCGCACTCGCGCCGCCGCACCGTTGCAGATGGCGGCGGACGCCATCCTCATCAACAACGCCGGCGAAACGCCGCAGCAGACCAGCGAGCGGATGCTGGCGGAGATCCGGCGGATGCTCGCGCAAGGATGAACCTCAGCTACACCATCGCCTGGCGCTTCTCGCAGATTGTTTTCGGCACCATCTTCCACGGGCGCGTGTTTCATCCGGAGCGCGTGCCCGTTTCGGGGCCGGTGATCCTCGCCTCCAACCACGCCAGCTTCTTCGATCCGCCGCTCGTCGGATCGGGTCTGCCGCGTCCGATCAACTATCTCGCGCGCGCGTCGCTCTTCCGCTTTCCACTCGTCGGCGCGTGGCTGCGTTCGCTCAGCGCCGTGCCGGTGGATCGCGAAGGCGCCGGCGGGCGCGGGCTTAAGGCCATCCTCGACCGCCTGCTCGCTGGCGGCGTAATCATTCTTTTTCCGGAAGGAACGCGTACACGCGACGGAAGACTGCAACCAGCCATGTCGGGCATTGGGCTTACCGTGATCAAGTCCATCGCGCCCGTCGTGCCGGTGCGCGTTTTTGGAACATTCGATGCGTATGGCCGGCATCTGTGGATTCCGCGGCCGCATCGGGTGATGGTGAAGTACGGCACGCCGATGAATTTCGCGGCACTCCGCGCCGAAGCCAGGACGTGCTCGAAGGAACGGCTCAAACAGATCTACCAGCAGGTGGCGGATGAAATCATGGCCGCCATCGCCCGCCTTGAGCCGTGCGAGGACAAGGTCACCTTTCCGTAAAGTCCGCCATCGCGCTCACGTCGCGGTGCCGACGGCTTGGCGAAGGTCTCGCAGTCCGCGCTCGGCGAGTTTCTGTTGAAGTCCCGTGACGATGTCTTTCGCGATGGACGGGCCTTCGTACACGAGGCCGGTGTAAATCTGAACCAACGAGGCCCCAGCGGTGATCTTCTCCCACGCGTCGGCGGCGGTGAAGATGCCGCCCACGCCGATGATCGGCAGCGAGCCTTTGGTCTGCCGATGAATATGACGAATGACCTCGGTGCTGCGCGCGCGAAGCGGTGCGCCGGAGAGCCCGCCGGTCTCGGCATAAATCCGGCGAGAGGTTTCGCTGGCGGATTCGGGCCGGGCAATGGTGGTGTTCGTGGCGACAATGCCGGCAAGGTTTCTCGGGCCGGCGAGGTCGAGGATGTCGTCGAGCGCATCGAAGGAAAGGTCGGGGGCGACCTTCACGAGGATTGGCCGCGCCGGGGCGGCGCCGTCGCTGTTGATGTGCTGGATCTCGCCGAGGATTTCGTCGAGCGCGGTCTTGTCCTGAAGCTGGCGGAGGTTCGGCGTGTTGGGCGAAGAGACGTTGAGGACGAAGAAGTCGGCGTGCGGACGCAGGGCGCGGAAGGAGTTGGAGTAGTCTTCCGATGCTTTTTCGAGCGGCGTGATTTTCGATTTGCCGAGATTGACGCCGACGGGGTGCGCTGGCCAGAGAGCGAGGCGTTTCCACTCCGCAAGCCGCGCGGCCATCGCTTCAGCGCCGGGGTTGTTAAAACCCATGCGATTGATCAGTGCGCCGTCGGCCACGGCGCGGAACATGCGCGGGGTTTCGTTGCCGGGTTGCGCGTGCCACGTGACGCCGCCTAGTTCACTGAAGCCGAAGCCGAACGGTTTCCACATCGGCACGGCCGCGGCGTGCTTGTCCATCCCCGCGGCGAGTCCGACGGGATTCGGAAAATGCAGGCCGAAGAGATTCACCGGCAGTTCCGGTGCGGCATAGAAATCGGCGGCGATCCGGCGGATCGCATCGTGCCGACTGGCCCGACTGAGCGCGGCGAGAGTGTGGTTGTGGATACTCTCGGAGTCCTGCGTGAAGAGGACGGGACGGATGACGCGGCGGTAGAGCCAACTCACGCGTTCACTTTCGGAAAGTCCCCGACAGGTGTCGAGCGTCGAGTGGGTTTGGTGTCAACGAAATTGGTTTTGGTAATGCGGAATATTTTTTTACCTTTCCTGTTTACAGAGAAAGGTCGGTTGCTAATATCCGCCATCGCCACCTGAACTCGGCTGTGAAAAAAATCGAAGCCATCATCAAGCCGTTCAAACTCGAAGACGTCAAAGAGGCGTTGACCGCCATTGGCATCGAGGGAATGACCGTGAGCGAGGTGAAGGGTTTTGGCCGCCAGAAGGGGCACACGGAAATCTATCGCGGCAGCGAGTACACGGTGGACTTTTTACCGAAGCTGAAGCTGGAGATCGTGGTGGCTGACACGTTGGCCGACGGCGCCGTGAAGGCGATCATCGGCGCGGCGAAGACTGGAAAAATCGGCGACGGCAAGATTTTTATCACGACCATCGAGAGCGCGGTGCGTATCCGCACGGACGAAAAAGGCGATCAAGCGCTTTGACAAATGAGAGTCGCAGTGAGTTTGCGGAGTTTTCGGTGGCGGTCTAGTGGCGGTGGCTTTTCAAGCTTAGAAGTGACCTGTGAATAAGTCCTGAATAAGTGCTAATATGTTCTACTCGTCGCAAGGGCGGCGGGGAAATAAATAGACAGCGTGACGATTGCGCAACGTTCGAGAAACAAGGCGTTACGCGTGTCGCTCGGTCTCGGGCCGGAAGATTAATTGTTTGCAACCTGTTTTTTGCCAGTTGGTTGTGGTTTTGAAAGTGAGCGCCGTTTTGCCGGGCGATTCTGAGTAAGAATCGCCTCGCGCCGGTGTCGCGCGGATGGGTGGTCCAGTCCGCGCTGAGTTTTGAGAGTCACGGTAGCGTGACCAATCGCAAGTGAATAAACTGTCTAAATTGCCGGTAAAATCGCCTTCGGGCGCCGCTGTTACAATGGAGAATCCGGAAAAGATATGGGCGCAAGCCCAGCAGCAGTTGTGTGCGCTGAGCGCCGAAACGTACAACCTCTGGTTCGCTTCCATCCGGGCGGTCGCGCTGGAGCAGAACACGCTGCAACTCGAGGTGGCCAATGATTTCCACGAAGTCTGGTTGAAGGAGAATTATCTCACGCTGCTGCAGGACGCCGTGGCGCACGCCAGCGGTCGGAAACTTCAGGTGAAGTTCAAGTCTGCCAATGGCCGTGGGGAACCGCCGGCGCCCATCACCGCCAAGACCGCTCGCGCGGCTGCGGTCGCGGCGGCTTCCGTGGTGGAGAAACCTGCGACCAACGGAAACGGCGATTTTCATTTTAATCCGAAGTACACCTTCGACAGCTTTGTCGTCGGCAACAACAACAACTTCGCCCACGCCGCTGCGCTCGCTGTGGCGCAGGCACCGGGCAAGTCGTACAACCCGCTCTTCTTTTACGGCGGCACCGGTCTCGGCAAGACGCACCTGCTGCACGCCATCGGCCAGCACGCCATCAGCCAGCGCAAGGGCGCACGCGTTTCCTACGTCTCCTCCGAGAAGTTCACCAACGAGTACATCGCCGCCATTCAGGACAACCAGCTCGTCAAGTTCCGCAAGAAGTACCGGCAGGCTGACGTGTTGCTGATCGATGACATCCAGTTCCTCACCGGCAAGGAGCGCATTCAGGAGGAGTTTTTCCACACCTTCAACACGCTGCACGAATCGCACAAGCAGATCGTGCTCACCTGCGACCGGCCGGTGACGGAGTTGCAGGGGCTCGAGCAACGCCTCGTGAATCGCTTCGAGTGGGGTCTCGTCACGGATCTTCAGGCGCCGGATGTGGAGACACGCGTCGCCATCCTTCAAAAGAAGGTGAAGGACATGGGCGTGAGTCTGCCGGAGGACATTGTCAATTTCCTCGCCAGCCGGATCCGCACGAATGTTCGCCGACTCGAAGGCGCGCTCATTCGCGTCGCCTCTTTTGCCCAACTCACCGGCAAGAAGCTCACGCAGGAGACTGTCGAGAGCCTGTTGCGCGAAGTGCTACAGGAGGAAGGCCGCTCCACCATCAGCGTCGGGGTCATTCAGAAACGCGTGGCCGAATATTTTGATATCCGTCTGGCGGATATGAGCAGCAAACGCCGGCCGGAGAACATCGCGTTCCCACGTCAGGTCGCGATGTACCTCACCCGTCAGCTTACCGAAAGCTCGCTGAGCGCCATCGGCGAATCGTTCGGTGGCCGCGATCACGGCACCGTGCTTCATGCCTGCCGTCTCGTGAAGAACCGGATGGAAGTGGACGCGAACGTTCGCCAGAAGGTTCAGTACCTCGAGAAGCTGCTCACGCGCTGACGCGGATTGGCCGGGTTGTCGTTGAAGTCGCGCCCGTTCCCTGATTCAAAATTGAAGCTCGAAACCTCAGCCGCGGGATTTTCCCGATGCCGGTGATTCAGGTCAGCTCTCTCACAAAGTCCTTTCGCAGCTACAAGAAGCAGCCCGGTTTTCTGGGCGCGGTGCGCGGGCTTATCAGCCGCCGTTACGACACCACACTCGCCGTCCGCGATGTTTCCTTTCGCGTTGAAGAAGGCGAGTTCGTCGGATTTCTTGGTCCGAATGGCGCGGGCAAAACGACCACGCTCAAGATGCTCTCCGGCCTGCTTCACCCCACCGGCGGCACGGCGAGCGTACTCGGTTACACGCCGTGGGAGCGCGAGGATGGTTACCGTCGGCAGTTCGCGCTGTTGCTCGGCCAGAAGAATCAGCTTTGGTGGGATCTCCCTGCGCGCGAATCGCTCGCGTTGAACGCCCGCATTTACGGCCTCGCGCCGTCGCAGTTCGAGCGCACCGTTGCCGAGCTTTCCGAACTGCTGGCTGTGCGCGAGAAGCTCGACGTGATGGTGCGCGAACTTTCTCTCGGCGAACGGATGAAGCTCGAACTGATCGCCGCGCTGCTGCACCAGCCGAAGGTGCTCTTCCTCGACGAGCCGACCATCGGCCTCGATGTCGTTTCGCAGAAAATCGTCCGCGACTTCCTCCGGAATCACAATGCCACGCGCAAGACCACGATCCTGCTCACCAGCCATTACATGGCCGACATTCAGGAGCTCTGCCAGCGCGTCATCATCATTGATCGCGGCACGATTTTCTTCGATGGCCAGCTCAGCGAGGTGATCGATCGGTTCGCTGATTTTAAGCTGATCACCATCCGCCTCGCGCCCGCCGCCGGGTCTGCTCCTGCTCCCATTTGCGATCGTCAGAAATTGGAAAGCTACGGCGAAGTCGTGGAGCAAACTGCCGCCACCGTGAAGCTGAAGGTGAAGCGCGCCCGCGTGATTCCGATCTGCAAAGCGCTGCTCGATGAGCTGCCGGTGAGCGACATCGACATCGAGGAAGTGCCTATCGAGGAGATCATCCGCCAGCTTTTCGCCCGCTGACCGAGCACTTTTCTGCTGCGCTCCCGTCCGGCCGCTGGCAAAGTCGGCGTGTGGAAAACGCCTCACGGACTGACGCCGATCAGACCGCTTTGCGCAGGGCGATGCGACTCTCGCTCGCTGCAGGCGTGGTGATGCTGCTCCTCAAGGGCGGCGCCTATTTCATCACCGGTTCCTCGGCCATTCTCAGCGACGCCGCCGAATCGGTCGTCCATCTCATCGCCGTCGGTTTCGCGGCCTACAGCCTTCGCTTGAGCCACAAACCCGCCGATGAGGATCATCTTTACGGCCACGCGAAGATCGGATTTTTCTCCGCAGGTTTTGAAGGGGCGATGATCGTCGCCGCCGCGCTCTACATCATCTACACCGCCATCAGCAAATGGCTCGGTGGATTGGAGTTGCACCATCTCGGTGCCGGCACTGCGCTGACGGCGGTCGCGGCGCTCATCAACGGTGCACTAGGGTGGTATCTCATCCGTACTGGTCGTAATCGGAAGTCACTCATCATCGAGGCCAACGGCCACCACGTGCTCACCGACTGCTGGACGAGCCTCGGCGTACTCGTCGGGCTCTCGCTCGCGATGCTCACCGGCTGGCTTGCGTGGGATCCGATCTTCGCGCTGCTCGCCGCCGCAAACATTCTCGTCTCCGGCGTGCGGTTGATGCGCGCGAGTTTTCGTGGGTTGATGGACACGGCTGAACCCGAGACGCACCGGAAACTGCTGGAGATTCTCGACCGCGAATCCGCGCGTCACGCCATTCGTCATCATGGCCTGCGCCACCGAAATGTCGGCGACGCGCACTGGGTGGAGGTGCATTTACTTTTTCCGCGCGACCTGCGCATTCAGGATGCTCACCGCATCGCCACCGAGGTCGAGCAGACGATCGAGGATTCGCTTCAGCCCCGCGCGTACGTCACTTCCCACCTCGAGTGCATCGAGGATCACGACGAGGCGCACGCGCGCCATCCGCACTGAAAGTTTGCTTCTGTCCGCAGCGAGATGCTGAAATGCCGTTGTGAATCTGCTCGCGCTCCACGAACTCCATCAGACATTGAAGGCCACGTTCACCGAGGTGAACGGCTTCGAAGCCGTCGCGCATTACGGCGACCATCGCGCCGAGTACGCTGCGTTGCGCGCTTCGGCCGCGGTGTTCGATCTTTCGTTTCGCAGCCGGCTTTGTCTGCTGGGCGCTGACCGCATTCAATTCCTGCACGGGCAGGTGACTAACGACGTGAACTCTCTTGGCCCGGTCCACGGTTGCTACGCTGCGCTCGTGACTACGAAGGGACGGATGCAGGGCGACCTGCATATTTGGAATCTCGCCGAGGAACTTCTGCTCGATTTCGAGCCGGGCTTCGCCGCCGCCGTCGTCGCGCGGCTGGAGAAGTACATCGTCTCCGAAGATGTGCAGGTGATCGATGTCGCGCCGCACTACGGATTGCTCAGCGTGCAGGGACCGAAAGCGGCGGAGGTCGTGGCTCAGCTCGGTTTGGGCGTTGAATTGCCAACGGAAGAACTCCGCTTCATCAGCGCGAGCGATACGACGCTCGGCCAGATTTATCTGATGCGCCAATCGCATGCGGGCGCGCTCGGTTTTGATTTGTTCGTGCCGATGGCTTCGCTCGGCGCGGTGGCGGATAAACTCATCGCCGCCGCAAAATCACGAGGCGGCCGGGCTTGCGGTTGGCAGGCGCTGGAGATCGCACGCATCGAGGCGGGCATCCCGCGTTTCGGCGTGGACATGGACGAGACGAATCTGCCGCCCGAGGCCGGCATCGGCGCGCGCGCGATGAGTTATCGAAAGGGTTGTTACATCGGACAGGAAGTGCTGAACCGTTTGCACACGATGGGCCGCGTGAACCGCGAGTTGCGCGGGTTGCGATTGGCTGGTGGATTGACCGAGCTTCCGTCGCGTGGCGACAAGTTATTCAAGGACGGCAAAGAGGTCGGGCACATCACCAGTGCGACGGTTTCGCCCGCGCTGTCGGCGAGTATCGCGCTTGGTTACGTGCGGCGCGAGTGGCTGGCGGCGGGTACGGAGCTGACGCTGGAAATGAAAAACGGCAGCTCGCGCGCAGAGGTCGCAGAGCTGCCGTTCGTGAAAGCGCTGGTTTAGAAACCGAGCAGCTCGACTTCGAACACGAGCGTGGCGTTCGGCGGGATGGCGCCGCCTCCTCCTCCGCGCTCGCCGTAGGCGAGATTCGGCGGCAGCACGAGGACGCGCTTCTCGCCCTTCTTCATATCGCTGAGCGCTTCGTCCCACCCTTTGATGACCTGACCGATGCCGACGGTGAACTCGAACGGTTCGTTACGTTTGACAGAGCTATCGAATACCTGCCCGTTGGTGAGCTTGCCGGTGTAGTGCGCTTGAATCTTGCGGTTCTTGCCGGCCTTTTCGCCTTTGCCTTCCTTGACCGTGACGTACTTCATGCCGCTGGCGGTGGTGGTGATCTTGCCGTGCTCTTTTTCAAGCGCAGTCAGCACATCGCGCATGGCGCGCTCGGCCGCTTCATTGACCCGGTTGCCCGCGCCTTTGGCCAGCGCCTCGAACGCGGCGTCATCGGACTTGAAGGC
>SIAT01000080.1 GCA_009691645.1 Pedosphaera sp.
TCAGACGCCGGCCATCGAAATTGATTTCAATTATTTCTTCTTCGGCTCGAGCAGGATGAACTCGCCGCGGCGGTTCTTCGTCCACGCAGCCTCCGTGTGGCCGGCATCCGCCGGCTTGTCCTCACCGAAGCTCAGGGTACGGATGCGATCGCCGTCCACGCCGAGTTTGCCGAGCGCCTCGCGCAAGGAGAGAGCACGCCGTTCGCCGAGCGAGCGGTTGTACTCCTCGGTACCGCGCTCATCACTATGCCCCTCGATTAGCAGCAGATCGGCCGGCTTGCTCTTGAGATGCTTGGCCACGTCGGCCACTTTCTCCTGCTGATTGGCCTTCACCGTCGCGCTGTCGAAATCGAAAGCCACCGTCTGCGCGCTGAAGAACGCACGGTTCGGCACGGCATCGCTGAAGCGGTCCAAGCCCGAGGTGGTCGTGCTCTCGAACGGTCCCTGGGGCGTTTTGGGAATGGTGGTGCCGGGCCCGACCGGCGGAATGGTGGTGCCGGGCCCGACCGGCGGAATGGTGGGGTCGGGACCGACCGGCGGAGTGGTGCCGCCGCCGCCGACAGTCGCGCCGGAGCCGGGGATGTTGGTGAGTCTGACCGGCCGCTGACCGGTGCACGCGGTGGCGCCGAGCAGGATGACCAACCCGAGAAGGACGAGTGTTTGGCTGTTGATTTTTTTCATGTCGTTAAAATTGGATCAGAGAAAACGGTTTGCCGGTTTACCTCGCCCACGCCGGCTGGGAACTGCTCCCTGAAAACGCCGGCACATCTTTCACTTGTTTCGTCGGCACGTCAAGCAGAGAGAGCGTGCGTTTACCCCCACTGCGCTTGGTGAAAATGAGCGTGCGACTGTTCGGCGCCCAGGACGGATCCTCGCCGTCAGACAGCACTTTCGCCTCGCCGCCCTCGGCCGGCACCACGCAGATGGAGAAGCCGCCCATCTGCGCCGTGAAGGCGAGGGTCGTGCCATCGGGCGACCAACTCGGCTCGGAGGGATTCAATACACCCGAGGTGGCGATGCGGATGATTGGCCCGCCGCCCGAAGCCGCCTTGGCCAACACACGGCGCCCGCCCATCTTCGTCACGAACGCGACCCACTGGCCGTCCGGCGACCAGCAGGGCGAGGATTCGTCCTCGTCGCGCGTCTCGGTCAGGCGTTTGAGATTTTTGCCCGTGGAAGAAGAGATCCACACATCGGGGCTGTTGGCCTTGCTCAGAATCATCGCCACACGGCCGTCGTTGGCCACGGAGGCCGCGGTGTTCAATCCCGAGTGACGCGCCACGATCTCGCGTTCGCCGGTGCCGAGGTTGTGCGCGAGGATGGTCGTGTTCTCCACGCCCGAGATCGTGAGGTACGCCGTGTAATAGAGCGAACGGTTGCCCGGCGCCCAGGTCGGCGCGGCCACAATCACTTTGTCGGCCGTGACCGGCAGGAGGTGGTGCCCGTCGTAATCGGCGATGAAAATCTCGCCGGCGCGGCCGGTGTCCATCTTGAAGGCGATCCGCGTCTGCGCGATGCCTTTCTTGCCGGTGAGCGCGAGGACGACGGCATCCGCCAGTGCGTGCGCCTGTTGACGCAGCGTGCCGCCGTTGAAGGTCTTGTTAAAAAGACCGGCGTTGTTGCGGTCGCTCAACACGCCGCGCACCGCGCCATCATTACCACCAGCGAGCTTGTAAGCCGCGCGTTCCAACTCGACCATCTTGAAACCGGCCACCTCCAAATCGAACCGCAACACGTGGTCCGATTCGCCGGTGTACCCAGAGATATGGAAGGGGATTAGCTTGGTCGGATCATACTCCTTGATGATGGTGAGACGGCTGGGATCGACCGACTCCTGCGCCGGCGAGATCGGAACGAAGACCACGCAGAGCGCAGTGAACAATGACGAGAAAAAGGAAAAGGGCTTCATCCGATTTGGCGTTTTGCTTTGAGATTGAAATCGAGTTGGAAGGTGCGCTGCGCGTCGCGGATCCCCTCGGGGAACGGCCGGCCGATGCTCTGCACCCCGTCGAGCGCACGCTGCACCGATTTGTCGAGCGCCGTGACGCCCGTCTTGCGCGTGACAGAAGTACGCAGCACCGTGCCGTCGCGCGCGATGGTCACGGTGACCTGCACGATCAAGCTGTCATCCGCGAGGTCGTTCGGGGTGATCCACGCGTTCTGATAAACGGCGATGACATACTGGCCGTAATTCACGAAACCCTCCCCGCCCGCGCCCGGTGTGCCGATGCTGACGCCCTGGGAAAGATTTCCCTTCAGCGTGTTGAGTGACTTGCTGAATTGACTGCCCGCCGCCGTTAGTCGCGCCGTCTCGCGGTCGCGCGCCGCCTTATCCGCGGCGGCTTTGGTCTTGGCGGCATCGGTCGCCGTGCGCGTCACGACCTTGCCGGTGTTGACCTTGATCTTGCTGGGCGAAGTCTTCTCCACTGTCTTCGGCGGCTCGACCTTCGTCTCGGTCTTCTTCGTCTCGACCTTCTTCGGCACACTTTTCTCGATGGGAATCGTCTCGACCTTCTTCGGCACTTCCACCTTGGGCGGCGGCTCGACAATCGTCTCCTTCGGCGCGGGCGGCGTCGGCGGCGCGGGCGGCGTGACAACTTCCGGCGGCGGCGGTGGCGCGGGCGTGGTGTTGGCCGGCGTCGCGACGCTCGGCGTGGATTCCGGGCCGGGCGAACCACCACGCGCGAGGGCGTCCTCGACAATCTTCGCGTTGAGCAAATCCACCGGCACTGCGGGCTGTTCCTTATGGCGGGCGTTGAAGAACGCCGTGCCGAGGAAAAACACCAGCAGCAGCAGCACGTGGGTGCCTGCCGAGAACACGAAACATTTTTTCTGGAGCTGGCTCATCTATTTCACCGGCGCGGTGCGCAGCGAGAATCGCGTGATGCCGTGCCGCTGGCAACGCTCAATCACCGCGTACAAGTATTTGTTCATGCCATTCTCATCGGCTCGGATATACACTACCGTGTTCGGGTTCGCTCGGAAAGACTGCACCAACTCGGCCTCGACCTGATCGATGCTGCGCGGTTGGCGGTCGAGTAGATAAACCCCCTTCGGGTTGATCTCCACGGTGCGGATGTCGCGCTTCTCCAGCGGTCGGTCGGTCTTGCCGCCGGCGGGCAGCTTCAGATCGATCCCCTGCTCCAAGAGCGGCGTGGTGATGATAAAGATGATCAGCAGCACGAACGCCAGATCGAGCAGCGGGGTGATGTTGATGTCGTTCAACGTCACCAGCGAATTGCGTTGGGAGAAACGGCGCATCTTGAAAAACTACCGCCCGTCCTCTTTCAGGTATTCGGTCTCGATCTTCGAGACAAGCTCCTGCGCGAAATTATCCAGCGCCACGGTCTCCACGCGCAGATTATGCACCAGCCAGTTGTAGCCGAACATCGAGGGGATGGCCACCAGCAACCCCCCCACGGTCGTGATCAGCGCCGCCGCCACACCCGGCGCCATCGTCGCCAGATCCGCCGAGCCTTTCATCGCCACGTAACTGAAGGTACTCATCACCCCCCACACCGTGCCGAGCAGACCGAGGAACGGCGCGCCGCTCACGGCGATCGCCAGCAGGATGAGACCTGACTCGAGTTTGAGCGACTCCCGGGCCACCGCCCCTTCCAGCGTCCGTTTCAGATGTTCCACCGATTTCAATGAAAGCGTTTCCTTCCGTTCCCCGCCCCCGCGTTTCAAGTGCTTGTCCAGTTCCAGACAACCCTCGTGATAGACGGCAAACAGCGGACAACCCTCCACCACCACGCGACGCTCGAAGATACCGAGCACCGTCGGTTGGTTGCGGAATTCCGCGTCGAAATAGCGGTTGAACTGCTTGGCCTTGCGCATCTGCAACGCCTTCGCAGCCATCACCGACCATGCGAAGATCGAGAAGATCGCCAGAACGACAATAATCGCCTTGCCCTCAATCGTGGCCTTGTCCCACACATAGAGCAATTCCCCCTGCTGGCCTGCTGCCAGAAATGCAAAACTCATCCCCCCCCTTTTTCTTAAGTTAAGTTTACCGAAGCCGAAACAACACGTTTCTTTGTAACAGCATCGCCGCAATCCGTCAAAACAATTCCCCCCCCCTCTTGATTTCACTTAATAAACCCAAGCCTCCACGCCAAGAACGGCTTCGCACAAACCCACCCCTCATGAATCCAACACAAATGACCCATTCTCCTAGCGGGGGCGGCTTGCGCTCCAATCTGTCTCGCAACCTGCGATTGAACAAACGATGGGATGTGGCTAGTTTTCTCGGGAGGTTCAAGGAACTCAATCCAACTCGGCTTATGAAACTGATGAAACGACTGACCAACTCCCAGATCAATCACTTGAAAGATCTGGCCCAGAAAACCGATCCGAGTGCGCATGTCGGCAAGGCCGGCGTGAGCGAGGCGTTCTTGAAGGGTCTCGATGAGGTGCTCTCGGCGCAGGAGTTGGTGAAGGTGCGTTTCTCCGATTTCAAGGACCAACGGAAAACGCTCGCGATATTGATGGCTGAAAAGACGGGCAGCGATTTGATCAGTGTCGTCGGGCACACGGCGGTATTGTACCGCGAGAATACGGATCCGGCGAAACGGAAGATTGCCTTCCCCGCGCCACGACCAGTAAGCAGGAAAAGTCCGTTCCAAGGCCCATCCACAAGCTAGGCTCGTGGAGCATCCCTGTTCGCGCTTCAAACTTCACCGCTGGGATCCATTGCGCGGGCGAGGTTTCTGCGTGGCTTTGGGCAGCTTCAGCCGCTTGAACTCTTTGGTGAGGTTCGTGAGCGAGGCTTCGACGCCCATGCGCTCGAGCGAGCTGGCGCCGACGAAGCCGTGGCAATCTGTGTTGTTGATCACGCGCTTCGCGTCGTCGGGGGTGTTGATGGGGCCGCCGTGGCAGAGGAAGAAGATGTCCTTCCGCACGCGGCTGGCGGCATCAATTATTTCCTGCGTGCGCTTCAAGGTGAAGTCCCACGTCACCACCGCCTTCGTCACGCCGATGCTACCGCCGACGGTCGTGCCAACGTGTGCGATGATGGCGTCCGCGCCCGCCTTCGCCATCTCGACCGCCTCCTCCGGCGTGGCGACATAGACGATGCTGAAGATATCCATCTTCCGCGCGAGCGCGATCATCTCGAACTCCTTCTGCACGCCCATGCCGGTCTCCTCGAGCACGCCGCGGAAGTGGCCGTCCACAATCGTGTGCGTGGGGAAATTGTTCACACCCGAGAAGCCCATCTCCTTCACCTTGCCGAGCCAATGCCACATGCGGCGGCGCGGGTCGGTGGCGTGGACGCCGCAGATGACGGGGATGTCCTCCACCGTGGGCAACACCTCGTATTCGCCAATCTCCATCGCAATGGCGTTCGCGTCGCCGTAGGACATGAGGCCGCACGTCGAGCCGTGACCGCTCATGCGGAAGCGACCAGAGTTGTAGATGATGAGGAGGTCGGCGCCGCCTTTCTCGATGAACTTCGCGCTGATGCCCGTGCCCGCGCCGGCGGCGAGGATGGCATCGCCCTTCTTGAGGGTGCTCATCAAACGGTCGCGCACTTCCTTGCGGGTGTAAGGATTCCCTTTTCCAGTCCAGGGGTTGGGCATAAGTGGGTGGTCTCGTTTGGTTGAGTCGCAAAAACTGGAGCGGACTTTGCTGCGCGGCCGCGCAAAATGCAATCCTCGCGCGCCTCGCGCTGAATAGAACTTGAAGGCCACGCGTGCGTACGGCTTAATCCCTTTGTCAGGGCCCGTGGAATGCGGACTTGTGAACCCCGCCAGGGCCGGAAGGCAGCAACGGTGCTTGCTCCGCATCTGCCGCGGTCACCCTGGCATCTTCCCCTTTCAAAGCGAATCCAGGGCGAATCTTCTCAAACTGAGATTGCCGCCCGACAGCCGCACTTTTTCCTTCATCATTCCGTCGGCATCATTCAACCTGCGCGCGTGTCTTATCAGGTCATAGCGCGGAAGTACCGTCCGCAACGGTTCGCGGACGTGGTCGGGCAGGAGCACGTCACGCAGACGCTCGCCAACGCCATCGCCGCCAGCCGCATCGCGCACGCCTATCTTTTCTGCGGCCCGCGCGGCACCGGCAAGACCACCATCGCGCGCATCTTCGCCAAGGCGCTCAACTGCACCGACGGACCGAAAGCCGACTTTGACGTGGCCGATTCGCGTTGCATGGAAATCGCCGAGGGCCGCGCGCTCGACGTGCTCGAGATCGACGGTGCGAGTAACAACGGCGTGGAACAGGTGCGCGAACTGCGGGAGACGTGCAAGTTCTCCCCCGCCTCCGGCAAGTTCAAGATCTACATCATCGACGAGGTGCACATGCTCTCGACGGCGGCGTTCAACGCGCTGCTGAAGACGCTCGAGGAGCCGCCCGCGCACGTGAAGTTCCTCTTCGCCACCACCGATCCGCAGAAGGTGCTGCCGACCATTCTCTCTCGCTGCCAGCGCTTCGACCTGCGCCGGATCCCGAACCGGCTCATCATCCAGCACCTCGCTGCGATCGCGCAAAACGAGAAGGTGAAGATTGATGACGCCGCGCTCCACGCCATCGCCCGCGGCGCGGACGGCGGCATGCGCGACGCCGAGTCCACGCTCGACCAGCTCATCAGTTTCTGCGGCGACTCGATTGAGGAGAGCGATGTGCTCTCGATGTTCGGCCTCACCGCACGCAGCCAGATCCTCGCGCTCAGCCGCGCCGTGCTCACGGGCGAAGCCGAAACGGTGCTGCGCGAATTGAATAGCCTCGCCAGCGGCGGCAAGGATCTCGCGCGACTGCTCGGCGATCTGCTCTCTCACTTCCGCAACCTGCTCATCTATCAAATTTCCAAAGGCGACCTCAGCCTGCTCGAGGTTTCCGAAGCGGAGAAGACAGCGCTCGCCGAGCAGTCCAAGCTCGCCACCACCGACGCCCTCGCGCGCATTCTCGAGACGCTCACCGACACCGAGGGTCGCCTGCGCGATGTCGCCTCGAAAAAAATCTTAATCGAAGTCGCACTGCTCAAGACCATCGAAGCCGCCCGCGCCGTGAGCCTCGATGTCGTTCTCAAGCAACTCCAGCAACTCCGCGCCGAAAGCGGCGGTGCTCTCCCCGCACTCGCGCCTGTCAGCACTGCTTCTCCTCGCGCTGCCATCATCAGCGAGACCGCCCCGACCACTTACAGCGCGCCCAAACCCGCACCGACACCGAGCGTTCCTGCAACTGCCGCGCCCGCTGCTCCGGCGATTTCCGACACGCCTGCTTCATCCGCGCACGCGGGCGGCGTGATTGATTTGAGCGCACTCTGGACGCAGTTGCTCGGGGCGATCGGCCGGGTGAGCCAGTTCACACGCAGCTATCTTATCGAGGCGCATCCGGTCTCGTTCGCCAAGGAAACGCTCGTCGTCGGCTTCGATCCCGAGTTCGCCGATCACTTGAGTCTCGTGGATAATCCGAAGAATCACGCGTTGATTCAGACCAAACTCCGCGAGATGGGTCACGCGCACGCCACGGTGAAGTTCGTGAAAGCCGAGCGATCTGTCGGCTTCAGCACCGCGCGGTCAGCAGCACCCGCTCCGCCGGCGCCCGTTCCCGAGCCGGCCACAAAATCCGCTCCTGCCACTCTCGCCGAACCGGCCGCGTTTGCCGAGCCGACCAAGAAAAAAACCTCCGTTCCATTCAGCATGGAGGAGTTCAAAGACGACCCGCTCATCAAGCAAGCGCTGGAGATTTTCAAAGGCCAGATCATTGACGTCCGCAAATAAACCTCAACCGCATTAACTCATGTCCAGTATCGGTAAACTGATGAAGCAAGCTGCGAAGATGCAGCAGCAGGTCCAGGAAATCCAAGCCGGCCTCGCCTCGCGCACCGTCGA